>DASQXT010000479.1:0-3341 GCA_035639575.1 Geodermatophilus sp. | reverse complement strand
CGCCCGACGCCCACGGCTGGTTCATGGGCTACCAGCGGGGCGGACCGCAGGGCGACCTGGCCTTCGCCGTCCTGGTGGAGACCGGTCAGTCCAGCAGCGTGGCCGTCGACGTCACCGACGCCTTCCTCGGCGGACTGGGCTGACAGCCGCTGGCCTCGGGACCCGCGAGCGCTGCACGGGCCCGTGACAATGGGGGTTCCTTCTCCGCGAACAGTGGTCTAACTTCTGCGCATGCAGTGGTCTGACCAGTCGCGGGGAAGGCGTCGTTACCTGGCCGTCGCGCAGGCCCTGCTGGTCGACATCACCAACGGGCGCTACGGATCCGGTGACCGCCTCCCGGGAGATCGGCAGGTCGCGGAGACGTTCGGCGTCTCTCGGGCGACCGCGCGCGAGGCCCAGCTGGCCCTGGAGGTGATCGGCGCAGTCGAGGTCCGTCACGGCGACGGGGCGTTCGTCCGCTGGCCGGCGGCCCAGGTCGGAGGTGCGGACGGGTCTCCACTGGACGCGCCACCCCGCGAGCTGATCGAGACGAGGCTGTCCATCGAGCCCGTCGTGGCCCGCCTGTCCGCGACCCGGATCCCGGCTGAGCTCCTCGCCTCCTTGCGGCGCAACCTGGACGAGGCCACCGAACTGGTGGACGACGACGCCGCGCTGCCCCGCTTCATGGAGGTGGGACTGCAGTTCCACTCCGAGCTGGCGCCCGGCTGCGGGAACGCGCTCCTGGCGGACATCGTGGCTCAGCTGGTCAACGCCGAGATGCACCCCCTGTGGGCGTTGGTCAACCAGCAGGCGATGGTTCCCAAGGCGGCCCGTCACGGGCAACTGCGCGAGCACCGGGCCGTCCTCGAGGCGATCGCTGCCGGCGATCCCGAGCGCGCCGAACTGGCGATGAGCTCGCACCTGCGGGCCCTCGATCGCGCGATCTTCGATCCGCTGTCGGTCCCCGGTACGTCCGACTGATCCCGCTCCTCACCTCCCGAGAAGAGGCCGTCACCCGTGAACGAGCAACCTCCCGCGGACCTCGTCGTCCACGGCGGCACCGTCGTGAACGCCGGTGGGTCCGCACCGGCGACCGTGGTCGTCCGCGACGGCCGCATCGAGGCGGTCCTCGCTGCGGATGTGCCTCTCCCCCCGCACGAACGGGCCATCGATGCCACCGGCAGCGTGGTCCTCCCCGGCGGGGTCGATCCGCACTGCCACATCGGGCAGCGCCTGGGCGAGTACGCGGCTCTCGACGACTACGCGCAGGCCTCGACGGCTGCGTTGTGGGGCGGGACGACGACCGTGGTCGACTTCGCGATCCCCGAGCCCGGGCAGACCCCTCTCGCCGCGGCCGAGGAGCGGCGCAGGTCCGCCGCGATCTCCCGCTGCGACACGGCTCTGCACGGCTGCGTGATCGACTGGGACAGCGGCACGGAGAAGGAGATCATCGCGCTCGCCGAGATGGGCGTGCGCACGATCAAACTCTTCACGACCTATCGCGACGTGGTGATGGCCGGGCCTGACACCATCCTGGAGGTCCTGCGCACACTGCACGCGCAGGGCGGCATCGCCTACGTGCACGCCGAGGCCAACCACGTCATCGAGGATGCGCAGAACTGCGCCGCGGCGGTTTCTCACGCCGATGCCGCGCACCACGCGGGTACCCGTCCCGAGCTGGCGGAGGCCGCAGCCGTCGCGCAGGTCCTCGCCACAGCCGAGCACGTCGACGCGCCGGTGTACTTCGTCCACCAGACCACCGCCGCAGCGGTGGATCTCGTCCGCGACGCCCGTCGACGCGGGGTACGCGCCTACACCGAGACCTGTCCGCACTACCTGACGTTGGACTCAGGCGTCTACGACGGGCCGCACCCCGAGCGGTACGTCTGCTGCCCTCCGCTACGGGCTCCGGAGACCGTCGCCGACCTGCGGGTGCGGGCGCTGGTCGGCGATGTGGACGCGTTGGGCTCGGACAACTGTTGCTACTCCACCGAGCAGAAACGCGAACACCGGGACGACGTGCGGCTCATGCCGAACGGCCTGCCGGGGGTCGAGACGCGACTGCCCGTCACCTGGACCACGCTCGTGGTCGAGGCGGGGATGCCGGTCGAGCGCTTCGTCGCCGTGTTCTCGACCAACCCGGCGCGACTCAACGGGCTAGCCGGCAAGGGCGTCATCGCGCCCGGGGCCGACGCGGACATCGTGGTCATCGACCCGGCGGTCCGCCGTGAGGTCCATGCGGCCGACCTCCACATGTCGACCGACTACAGCCCCTACGAGGGGCGGCAGCTGGCCGGCTGGCCCTCCGTCGTCGTCTCGGCGGGCCGTGTGGTCGTCGACGAGGCCGGCTTCCACGACCCCGGACCTGTCGGCCGGGCGCTGCACTCCCAGCCCATGGCCGAGCACCTGCTCACCTGATTCAGGCACGTCGCAGAACGGCGACCCCACAGCGCTGACCGTGCACGGCCCTCCGGGACCGGTGTCGGTACCGCCTTGCCTCTTCCCGCCCCGACCCTGCCGGGCCCAGCAGGGGAACGTCTCCTCGAACCGGAGCACCAGATGGCCACTCCATCCGTTCCCACGACCCCCGACGGCGCCTCGGCCGAGCAGTTGCGCGTCCGGGCGATGCGTGAGCTCGCCGACGCCCTGGACCGGATCCCGTTCCGACGCGCACACGTGCTCATCCTCGTGCTCGTCGCCTTCGGCGCTCTCTTCGACGCGATCGAGCAGTACAACGTCGGACTCGCCGCGCCGCTGATCGCGGAGCAGTGGGACCTTTCGGGAGCCCAGGTCGGGCTGCTCACGACCCTGACGTTCGCCGGGATGGCCCTCGGCTCGCTGATCGCCGGCGTCACCGGCGACCGGTACGGCCGCAGGGTGACCTACATGTACAACCTCGCGCTGTACACGCTCGGGGCGCTGTTGGCCGCCTTCGCGCCAGACGTCACCGTGCTGCTGATCGCTCGCTTCATCGTCGGGATCGGCCTGGGGGGCGAGCTCAACACGGGTCTCACGCTGGTCGCCGAGCTGATGCCCACCAAGTGGCGGGGTGCCGCGGTCGCGACGGTGAACGTGGCGGCCGGTGGCCTCGGCATCTTCGCCTCGTCGGCGCTCGCTGCGCTCGTGCTCGGCCCACTGGAGGGGGCCCTGGGTGGTCCGACGACTGCGTGGCGTTGGCTGCTCGGTCTGCTGGCCCTCCCGGCGTTGCTCGTCTTCGTCTACCGCTGGTTCCTCCCGGAGTCGCCGCGCTACCTGCTGGTCGAGGGGAAGGTGGGCGAGGCGAACGCCGTGCTGAGCCGGTTGGCCGCGAACCGGCTCCGTGCGCACGAGGGCATGACTGTGACCCGTTACGTCGACGTCGT
>DASQXT010000478.1:0-12895 GCA_035639575.1 Geodermatophilus sp. | reverse complement strand
TCGGCGATGCTGTCGGAGGCGGCGCACTCGCTCGCCGACACGATCACCGAGGTGCTGCTGTTCGTCGCGCTCAAGCGCGGCAACCGGCCACCCGACGCGCGACACCCGGTCGGCTACGGCCGCGAGACCTACTTCTGGGCGCTGCTGGCCTGCCTGGCCACCTTCACCCTCGGCGCGGGCTTCTCCTTCTACCAGGGCGTCACGACGATCGTGGGAGGCGAGGAGCAGGGCGACCCGCTGGTGGCCTACATCGTCCTGGCGGTCTCCTTCGTCCTCGAGGGAAGCTCGCTGCTCAAGGCCGTCCGCCAGCTGCGCAGCTCGGCCCGCCGGTGGGGGACGACGCCCCGCCGCTACCTCGCCGCCACCACCGACACCACGGTCAAGGCGGTGACCTTCGAGGACAGCGCCGCGCTCGTCGGCCTCGTGCTGGCCGCGCTGGGCCTGCTCCTCGAGCAGGTCACCGGCAGCGCCGTCTGGGACGGCATCGCGGCGGTGGCCATCGGCGTCCTCCTGCTGCTGGTCGCCGGGTCGCTGGCGCGGGCCAACGTCTCCCTGCTCATCGGCCAGTCCGTCGCCCCGCGGCTGCAGGACGAGCTCCGCGCGGAGATCGCCGGGCTCCCGCAGGTCGACGGCGTCCCGGTCCTGCTCACCACGGTCATCGGGCCCGGGCAGGTGGCCGTCATGGCCAAGGTCGACTTCGCCGACACCGCGACCGTCGCCGACATCGAGCGGGCCTCCGACGAGGCGGAGCGACGACTGGTCGCCCGCCACGAGGGCGTCCGCTACGTCTTCCTCGACCCCACGCCCGGGGACGGGCGGGCGCGAGCGGAGGTGCACCGGCCGGAATGAGCCGGGCGGGGGTGCGGTTGGTGCGGTCCGTGCGCATCGAGGTCTGGTCCGACGTCGTCTGTCCGTGGTGCTACATCGGCAAGCGCCGGCTGGAGGCCGCGCTCGAGCGGTTCCCGCACCGCGACGAGGTCGAGGTCGTCTGGCGCTCCTTCCAGCTCGACCCGGGCACCCCCGAGGGCGAGACCCACGCGACCCTCCCGGCGCTGGCCGCCAAGCTCGGGCGCCCGGTCGAGGACGTGCGCGCGATGATGCGGCACGTCGAGGAGACCGCCGCCGGTGAGGGCCTGCACTACGACCTGGCCAGCGGGGTCAGCGGCAACACGCTGCTGGCCCACGAGCTGATCCACCTGGCCGCCGAGCGCGGGCTGCAGGGCGTGGTCAAGGAGCGGCTGCTGCACGCGCACTTCGAGGAGGGCCGCTCGGTCTTCGACGTCGAGTCCCTCGCCGCGCTGGCGGTGGAGGCCGGCCTGGACGACGCCGAGGTGCGCGCTGCGCTCGCCGACCACCGGTACCGACCCGCCGTCCTCGACGACATCCGCACCGCGCGGGAGCTCGGCGCGACCGGCGTCCCCTTCTTCGTCGTCGACCGCAGGTACGGCGCCGCCGTCGCCCAGCCCGCCGACCTGCTGCTGCAGGTGCTCGAGCAGGCGCGGGCCGACGCGGCGCGGTCAGGTCAGCAGGTCGCAGGCCGTCCGTAGCGCCCGCCCGGCGTCGGCTGCCATCCGCCGTCGTGGCGGCGTTGCCGACGCCGATCATCCCGAGGCGCCCGCCGAGGAAGACGGCGCGTGCGAGCGCACCGCCGACCGCACCGGCCATCGGGGCTCCGACGACCGGTGCGGCCGGCGAGAACGTGCGGGTCGGCGGCGTGCGGATCACCGGGCCTGCCGTCCGCGCGCCCGGCTCCCCCTCCGCGCCCCGGAGCGGGCGGGGCGCCGAGGGGGAGTGGGGCCTCCCGCTACTGGGTGGCGGGTCCGCCCTGCTCGGTCCCGGAGATCTGCCGCAGGAACTCGTGGCAGCGCCGCGCCCGCGCGGAGTCCTGCTCCATGACCTCGCGGAAGAACGACGCGATGTCCTGCAGCCCGGCGTTCTCCGCGTCGCGGACGTACTGGCCGTAGTCGTGCCCGGCCTTGAGCGAGTGGTACTGCACCGAGATGAGGTCGTAGGTGACGTCCTCGAAGCCGGTCTCACCGGTGGCCATCGTGGTCCTCCTCCTCGCTAAGGGACTGGGGCCCGAGGGTTGCCCGGCCGGCGACTCCTGAAACGGACCGCTCCGTCTCAGTCGCGCGGCGCCTCGGAGAACGCGCCACCGGTCACGTCGCCGCCGCCGGCGTCGTCGGCGGCGTCGTCGGCGGCGTCCCGACCGGCGGTCAGGTCCTGCTCGCCCAGCTCGTCCTCGCCGGTCGCGACGGCGTCGTCCTCGGTGGAGGCGAGGTCCCCGCCCTGCCCCATGGCGCCGGGGTCGGCCTGCAGGGTGCGGGGGTCGTTGAGCGGGTCGGGCACGTCCGGGTCGGTGACGGTCATGGCCTCCCCGTGCCCGGCCGGTCGGCGCGCCAACCCCTGGCCCGGCGGGTGACCGGGAAGCCGCCCGGCGATCGTCCGACACCCCGTCCGCGTGCCGTCGCCCGGCTCGTGAGCCGATCAGCTCGGGCTGGTCACCTGGACCGGTTCGGGAGGCTCATCCGCGGAGGGCCAGTGGGGTGAGCAGGGCCGGGCGGGTCGGTGCGGCGTCCACGGAGCGGGTGAAGGCGCAGACCCGCCAGGGACCTCCGGCCCGGGAGGTAGACGTCTTATACGTAACATCTCTCACGGTTACAGTGGACGTCCCCGCCGTTAGGCTGTCCGGAACCGGAACCCCACCGGCACCCGTGGCGCCCCGGCGGCCCCGGACGACAGCTGAGCAGGACCGACACCAGCGCCGGCGGCAACGGCCCCGGTGTACCCAGAGGATGGAGACGCCGTGACTTCTGTGGCCACCCCCGGTCTCGACAACGCCCCGACCACCCACGCCCGGCTGCTGGCCTGGGTGCGCGAGATGGCCGAGCTGACCACCCCGGACCGGGTCGTGTGGGTCGACGGCAGCGACGAGGAGTGGGAGCGCCTCACCCAGCAGCTGGTCGACGCGGGCACCTTCACCCGCCTGGAGAAGAAGCCCAACTCCTTCTGGTGCGCCTCCGACCCCAGCGACGTCGCGCGCGTCGAGGACCGCACCTTCATCTGCTCGGTCGACGAGGCCGACGCCGGTCCCACCAACAACTGGATGGACCCCGGCGAGATGAAGTCGGTCATGACCGAGCTGTACCGCGGGTGCATGCGCGGCCGGACGATGTACGTCATCCCGTTCTGCATGGGACCGGTCGAGGCCGAGAACCCGATGTTCGGCGTCGAGCTGACCGACTCCGAGTACGTCGTCGTCTCGATGCGGGTCATGGCCCGCATCGGCAGCGCGATCCTCGAGGCGATGGGCGAGGACCGTCCGTTCGTGCCGGCGATGCACTCCCTGGGCGCCCCGCTCGACGAGGGCCAGCAGGACGTGCCCTGGCCCTGCAGCGACACCAAGTACATCGTGCACTTCCCCGAGGAGCGCATGATCTGGTCGTACGGCTCGGGCTACGGCGGCAACGCCCTGCTGGGCAAGAAGTGCTACTCGCTGCGCATCGCCTCGGTGATGGCCCGCGACGAGGGCTGGCTCGCCGAGCACATGCTGATCCTCAAGCTGACCAGCCCGCAGCAGAAGACCTACTACATCGCCGCGGCGTTCCCCTCGGCCTGCGGCAAGACCAACCTGGCGATGCTGGAGCCGACCATCCCGGGGTGGAAGGTCGAGACCCTCGGCGACGACATCGCCTGGATGCGCTTCGGTGAGGACGGCCGGCTCTACGCGCTCAACCCCGAGTACGGCCTCTTCGGTGTCGCCCCGGGCACCGGCTGGGAGACCAACCCCAACGCGATGCGCACCATCGACAAGGGCAACTCGGTGTTCACCAACGTCGCGCTCACCGACGACGGCGACATCTGGTGGGAGGGCATGACCGAGGAGCCCCCGGCACACCTGACCAGCTGGAAGAAGCAGGACTGGACGCCGGAGAGCGACGAGCCCTCCAGCCACCCGAACAGCCGCTTCTGCACGCCGATCACCCAGTGCCCGATCCTGGCCCCGGAGTACCCCGACCCGAAGGGCGTGCCGATCTCGGCGATCCTCTTCGGCGGCCGCCGCAAGACCACCATCCCGCTGGTCACCGAGGCCCGGGACTGGAACCACGGCGTGTTCATGGGCGCCACGCTGTCCTCGGAGACGACGGCCGCGGCCACCGGCGCCGTCGGCGTGGTGCGCCGCGACCCGTTCGCGATGCTGCCCTTCATCGGCTACAACGCCGGTGACTACTTCGGCCACTGGGTCGAGACCGGCAAGCAGCACGACGCCACCAAGCTGCCGAAGATCTTCTACGTCAACTGGTTCCGCCGGGACGAGGACGGCGGCTTCCTGTGGCCCGGCTTCGGGGAGAACAGCCGGGTCCTCAAGTGGGTCGTCGAGCGGCTCGAGGGCACCGCGGCGGCCGAGGAGACCGCGGTCGGCCACGTGCCGACGCCGGACTCGCTGGACGTCTCCGGGCTGGACCTGACCCGCGAGCAGGTGGAGAAGGCCCTCGCCGTGGACAAGGACGAGTGGCGCGCCGAGGTCCCGCAGATCACCGAGTGGTTCCAGAAGTTCGGCGACAAGCTCCCCAGCACCATGTGGGACGAGCTCGCCATCCTGGAGCACCGGCTCGCCTGAACGGCCCCGTCCAGAGGCTCGCCGCGAGCGTGCGAGTGGTGAGGGGGACGGGGTCCTTCGACTTCCCCCCGCGCCTCGCACGCTCGGCGCGGACCCCGGAGGGTGGCCGGGCAGGGCCCCGCACCGGTCGACGGCGACCGGCGCGGGGCCCTGCGCCGTCCCGGGGTCGGGTCGGCTGCACCGGCGCGAGCGCCGCCGGGCCGCGGTCGCGCAGGTCGGTTAGCGTTGGTCGTCGTACCTGCAGCCCCCTCACCTGAGACGACAGGTAACAGCCCCGTGCCCAACCCCTACCTGCACGTGCTGCGCACGCCGCACGCGTTGCCGATGGTGCTGGCGGCCTTCGTCGGCCGTCTGCCGCTGTCGATGGTCGGACTGGGCTCGGTGCTGCTCATCGCCTCGGAGACCGGCAGCTACGGGCTCGGCGGCGCGGTCGCCGCGACCGGGGCCATCACCACGGCCATCTCCGGGCCGCTGCTCGGCCGCTGGGCCGACACCCACGGCCAGCGCCGCACGCTGCTGCCGGTGCTGGCCGTCTTCATCGCCGCGGGCTGCGTGTTCCTGCCCGCGGTCAGGGAGGACTGGCCCCGCTGGATCCTGTTCGCCTCGGCCGGGCTGGCCGGCGCGTGCATCCCGCCGGTCGCCTCGATGATCCGGGTGCGCTGGACCCACCTGCTGCGCGGCACGCACCGGCTGCCGGCCGCGCTGGCGATGGAGTCGGTGGTCGACGAGTTCGTCTTCATCGTCGGCCCGGTGCTGGTCACCTTCCTGTCCACCACCGGGCACGCCACCTCCGGTGTGGTGACCGCGTTCGTCCTCGCCGTCATCGGCAGCCTGCTGTTCGCCGCCCAGACCCGCACCGAGCCGCCCCCGCACGGGCACGCCTCCCGCAGCGGCCCGGCGGCGATCCGCACACCCGGCATCCGGGTGCTCTTCGTCGTCGGCGCCGCCGTGGGCGCGGTCCTCGGCAGCCTGGAGATCGCGCTGGTCGCCTTCGCCGACGAACACGACGCCACGGCGCTGTCCGGCGTCCTCATCGCCGCCCTGGCAGTCGGGTCCATGGCCAGCGGCATCGGGTGGGGCAGCGTGCACTGGCGGCACCCCCTGCGGCACCGGCTGGTCGCGGTCCTCGGGGTGCTGACCGTGCTGAGCGTGCCGCTGGCGCTGGTCGGCGATGTGTGGCTGATGATCCCGTTCGTGGTGCTCGCCGGGCTGGCCGTCTCGCCGTCCCTGATCAGCTCGTTCACGCTGGCCGAGGTCCTGGTGCCGCGCTCGGCGACCACCGAGGCCTTCACCTGGATCGGCACGGCGCTCGGCATCGGCGTCGCGGTGGGGTCCTCGGCGGCCGGCAAGCTGGTCGACACGGTCGGGGCCAACAGCGCGTTCCTGGTGGCCACCCTCGCCGCCGGGATCGCCACCGTGGTGGTCGCGGCCACCCAGCGGCTGCTGCACGTGCCGGCCGAGCACGCCACCGAGCCGGCGATGGCCCGCTGACGTCGGTCAGGATGCCCCCCGTGGAGACGTCCCCTGCCCCCCGGTCCATCGACGAGGTGCTCGAGGAGACGCGCGGCCGCCTGCACCGCCTCGAGCCGGCCGAGGCGGCGGCGCGGATGGCGGCGGGCGCCCTGCTCGTCGACACCCGCCCGATCGCCCAGCGCCACGCCGACGGCGAGGTGCCCGGCGCGCTGGTGATCGAGCGCAACGTGCTCGAGTGGCGGCTGGACCCGGCCAGCGACGCCCGGCTGCCCGAGGCCACCGACCACGACGTCGAGGTCATCGTGCTGTGCAACGAGGGCTACGCCTCCAGCCTCGCCGCCGACTCGCTGCGGGCCCTGGGCCTGCACCGCGCCACCGACGTCGTCGGCGGCTACCAGGCCTGGGCCGCGGCCGGCCTGCCCACCACCCGGGACGCCGAGCGCTGACCCGCGCGCGCCCCGCTGCGGGCGGTGGCCGGCAGCTGCGCGTCCCGCCCGAGCGCCTGGGGCGCTGGCTGGACGGCGTCGCCGCCCGGCACGGCGCCTTCGACGGCGTCGAGCTCGTCGACGGGGCGGTGCGGGTGACCTGCGCGGACGGCACCGAGGTCACGCTGCGGGCGCCGTTCGACTGGCGGCCCGGGCCGGCTGCGGCGTCCCCACCCGCCCCGCCGCTGCTCACCGCGTTCAGCGCGGCGGTCCGGGTGCCGCACCGCGCCGCCGTCCTCCTGGTCCGCCGCGGACGGTGGGCGGTGGGGGTGTTCGACGGGGCCGACCTGGTGGTCTCCAAGGTCGACGCCCGCCAGGTCCAGGGGCGGACGGCGGCCGGCGGCTGGTCGCAGCAGCGCTTCGCCCGGCGGCGGGCCAACCAGACCGACGCCGTGGTGGGCGCCGCGGTCGAGACCGCCGTCCGGGTGCTCGGGCCGCACGCCGGCGAGGTCGAGGCGTTGTTCACCGGCGGCGACCGCGGCCTGGTGGACGACGTGCTGGCCGACCCGCGGCTGCGGGCGCTGGCCGCGCTGCGCCGCGGGCCGGCCCTCGAGGTCGGCGACCCCACCAAGGCCGCGCTGCTGGAGACCCCCGCGCAGTTCCGCGCGGTCGGCGTCCACATCATCGAGCCGCACGAGCGATGACACGGTCGTCCTACCGGACGACACCGCGGCCAGGTGCCGTCCCCCCGCCGTGCTGAGCCCCACCCGCCCTTCCTCGGGGAGCCCTCCGGGCCCCCGCTCGTCAGGGCGACAGAGTCACGGCTGGAGAACCAGGCGGATGGGGTCGCCCTCCTTGTGCGCGAGCATCTCGACCCCGCGGGCAGCCTCGGCCAGCGGCAGCGTGCCCGAGATCGACCGGGAGAGGTCCAGCCGGCCGTGCCGGACCAGCGACACCAGCTCCTCCACGTGCGCGGGCTCGGAGCCGTAGTGGCCGAGGATGCGCTGCCCGAAGTAGCTGAACTGGGTGCCGTTGCGGACGGTCAGCGGCTGGTCGGTGAGCCCGACGAGGACCAGGGCGCCGTCGCGCTCCAGGGTCCGCACCGCCTGCTCGCGCACCGGCGCGACCCCGGCGAAGTCGAAGGCGTACGCCAGCCCGGCGCCGCCGGTCAGCTCCCGCACCCGCGCGGCGACGTCGTCCGCGGGGTCCAGGGCGAGGTCGGCGCCGAAGGCCAGCGCCCGCTCGCGCGCGGCGGGCACCGGGTCGACGGCGACGATCGGCGCGGCCCCGGCCAGGCGCAGCAGCTGGACGGCGTGCGCGCCCAGCCCACCGATGCCCCAGACGCCCACCGGCCGGCCGGCGCGGACCCCGGCGGTGCGCACGATGGAGGCCCACGGCGTCGAGACCGCGTCCGGCACGATGCACGCCTGCTCGAACGGCAGGTCGTCGGGGATGGGCACCAGCGTCGGCACCGTCGCCAGCGCGTACTGCGCCCAGCCGCCGTCGTAGTCGACGCCGCGGGTGTGCACCCAGCCGTCCTTCTCCTCGCCGGCCTGCAGCAGCACCCGCTGGCCCACGGTCGCACCGGTGACGCCGTCCCCCAGCTCGGCGACGGTGCCGGCGACCTCGTGGCCGAGGGTCACCTCGTCGCCGGCGAGGAACAGCGGGGAGAGCTGGCCCTCGATGAGGTGGACGTCGGACAGGCAGATGCCGGCGGCGGCCACCTCGACCAGCACCTCGCCGGGGCCGGGGGTGGGCCGGGGCACCTCCTTGACCGCGAAGGCGCGGGTGCGCACGTCCAACCGTCCGGCGAGCATCGTGTGGTCCATGGACCCTTCCTCCCCGGGCGCCGCCGCGACTAACGTCCTCCGACCGTGTCCTCCGCACCGAGCGAGACGACCACCGCCCCCGACCCCGTCCTCGCCGCCGAGCGCGCCCACCTGGTGCGCGCGGCCGACTGCCTGACCGTCATGCGCGCGAGCGCCTCCGCCGTGGTCGACGCCGGCGTCGACGCCTGGGCCTCCGAGCGCCTCGGCGCCGCCCGCGCCGAGCGGCTGCGGGCGCTGGCCGCCGACCCCGGCGTCCCGCCGTTCTTCGGGCGCACCGACACCGGCAGCGAGACCTTCCACATCGGCCGACGGCACGTGCGCGACGCCGACGGCACCCCGGTCGTCATCGACTGGCGGGCGCCGATGAGCCGGCCGTTCTACCGGGCCAGCGCCGCCGATCCGCAGGGTCTGGTGCGCCGCCGCCGCTTCGGCTTCTCCGGCGGCGAGCTGACCAGCTACGAGGACGAGCTGCTCGGGGTGGGGGAGACCGCCAGCAGCCGGCTGCTCGAGGAGGAGATCGAGCGTCCCCGCTCGGGCCCGATGCGCGACATCGTCGCCACCATCCAGCCCGACCAGGACGCGATCGTGCGGGCGCCGCTGGCCGAGTCGATCTGCGTGCAGGGCGCCCCCGGCACCGGGAAGACCGCCGTCGGCCTGCACCGCGCGGCCTACCTGCTCTACACGCACGGCGGGCAGCTGGCCCGCACCGGCGTCCTCGTCGTCGGGCCCAACCGCGCGTTCCTCCGCTACATCGAGCAGGTGCTGCCCACCCTCGGCGAGGTCGACGTCGAGCAGACCACCGTCGCCGAGCTGACCGCCCGGGTGCCGGTGCGCGGCGCCGACGCCCCGGAGGTCGCCGTCCTCAAGGGCGACGCCCGGCTGGCCGAGGTGCTGCACCGCGCGCTGTGGGGCTCGATCGCCAAGCCGGCGGACGACGTGCAGGTGCCGCTGGCCGGGCGCCGCCGCCGGGTGCCGGTCGAGCGGCTCAAGCGCCACGTCGACGACCTGCGCCGCCGCGGCCGGGCCGGCGAGGACCAGCAGGTGCTGCACCACGCCGCCGGCCGGGAGCGGCTGGCCATGCTGCTGGCCGAGGACGCCCGCCGGCAGGCCGAGGCCGCCGGTGGCAGCCCCACGGACGCCGAGACCCGCCGGGCCGCCCGCAGCGCCGAGGTGCGCGCGTTCTGCGACGCGGTGTGGCCGGCGTGGGACGCCGCGGAGCTGGTGCACGCCCTGCTCACCGACCCCGCCGTCCTGACCCGGGCCGCCCGCGGCGTGCTCGACGACTCCGAGCAGGCGCTGCTGCTCCGCCCGGCCGGCCCCCTGCGCAGCGCCCCCTGGACCGAGGCCGACGCGGTGCTGGTCGACGAGGTCGCCGGCCTGCTGGAGCGCACCGCCGGCTACGGGCACGTGGTGGTCGACGAGGCGCAGGACCTCTCACCCATGCAGTGCCGAGCCATCGCCCGCCGCCTGGCCGCCGGGTCGCTGACCGTGCTCGGCGACCTCGCCCAGGCCACCAGCCCGTGGTCGGCGGCCGACTGGGGCCGCACGCTCGCCGGCCTGGGCCGCCCCGACACCGCCGTCCGGCCGCTCACCCGCGGCTACCGCGTGCCCGGCGAGGTGCTCGACTACGCCAACCGGCTGCTGCCGGCGATCGCGCCGGGCCTGCCGGCCGCCACCGCGGTGCGCCGCGGCACCGGCTCGCTGCGCATCCGCGCCGACGGCCCGCTGCCCGAGGTGGTCCGCGAGCTCGCCGCGACGCCGGGTTCGGTCGGCGTCGTCTGCGCCGACGCCGCCGTGCCCGAGGTGGCCGGCGCGCTGGTCGCCGCCGGTCTGCCCGCGACGGTGCTGGGGGACGACGGCGACGCGGGCCCGCTCGCCGTCGTCCCGGCTACCCTGGCCAAGGGCCTGGAGTTCGACGCGGTCGTCGTGGTGGACCCCGCCGCGATCGCCGCCGCCGAGCCACGTGGGCTGCACCGGCTCTACGTCGTCCTCACCCGGGCGGTGAGCACGCTGGTGGTGCTGCACGCCGGGGACCTGCCGGGACTGCTCACCGCGTGACGCGTGTGCCGTGCGGGTCGGGGCGGACCGGCCTGCACGGCGCGCATGGTTGTGACCGACCCCGATCCCTGATCGAGTGGCACTCCACGGAAGGGGGCCCATGGACCTGCGCACCGACGCACGGGTCAGGACGCTGCTCAAGCTCGCCGCCACGGTCGTGGTGGCCGGAGCACTCGTCGCGGCACTCCTCCTCCCGTGGGTCGGCGGGCCCGCAGTGGCCGCCCAGCAGTCCACCGGACTGCTCGGCGACCTCCCCACCGAGCTGACCGTCGACGCCCCGCCGGCCAACACCGTGCTGCTGGCCGCCAACGGCGAGGTCATCACCTCCTTCTACGAGGAGAACCGCGCCCCGGTGACCGGCGACCGCATCGCCGAGGTCATGAAGCAGGCGATGGTCGCCATCGAGGACGCCCGGTTCTACGAGCACCACGGCCTCGACGTGCAGGGCACCGCCCGCGCGCTGGTGACCAACATCGCCGCCGGTGGCGTGCAGGAGGGCGGGTCGACGCTCACCCAGCAGCTGGTCAAGCAGACCCTGCTGCAGACCGCCGACACCCCGGAGGAGCGCCACGCGGCCACCGAGCAGACGCTGGGCCGCAAGCTGCGGGAGGCCCGGCTGGCGCTGGCCCTCGAGGACACGTACGCCAAGGACGAGCTGCTCACCCGCTACCTGAACATCGTCTACTTCGGGCGGAACGCGTACGGCGTGCAGCCGGCCGCGCAGGCGTTCTTCGGCCTCGACGCCGCCGCCCTCACCCTGCCGCAGGCCGCGCTGCTGGCCGGCCTGGCGCAGAGCCCGACCCAGGACGACCCGTTCACCAACCCGGAGGCGGCCACCGCGCGCCGCAACGAGGTCCTCTCCCGGATGGCCGAGCAGGGCCGCGTGTCCCCGGCGGAGGCCGCCGCCGCGCAGGCCGCGCCGCTCGGCCTCGCCCCCGCCCCGGCGCCGCGCCGCGGCTGCGTCGAGGCGACGGTCGGCGCGTTCGTCTGCGACTTCGTGCAGCGCTACCTGGTCCAGGAGCTGGGGCTGACCCAGCAGCAGCTGGACAACGGCGGCTACGTCGTCCGGACCACGCTGGACGCCGACCTGCAGCGCGCCGGCGACGCCGCCGTCCTCGAGACGCTGGCCATGGGCAACTCGCTGGCCGGCATGTTCACCGCCGTCGAGCCGGGCACCGGCCACCTGCTGGCGATGAGCGTCAACCGCGTCTTCGGCTACGACCAGGAGGACCCGGCGCAGGAGTCGTTCAACCTCAACCTCGCCGCCAGCAAGGGCTCGGGCTCGACCTACAAGGTGTTCACCGCCGCGGCCGCGCTGGACCGCGGCTACTCCGGCTACTACACGCTGACGACGTCGGACCCCTACGTCTCCCGCGTCTACCGCGACGGCACCGGCCGCTACGACGTCGAGAACGCCGGCACCTACCGCCCGACGCTGGACCTCACGACCGCGCTCTACCAGTCCTCCAACACCTACTTCCTCGCCCTCGAGGACGCCCTGGGCAGCGTCGAGGAGCCGGTGCGGATGGCCGAGCGGATGGGGCTGTTCCAGTTCAGCGACCCGGCCCTGCCGCAGCAGATCATCGACGAGAACCGCGGGTCGTTCACCTTCGGCGCCGAGGCCACCAGCCCGCTCGCCCTCGCCAGCGCCTACTCGACGCTGGCGGCCGGCGGGACGCAGTGCGACGTCGTCCCGGTGACCGCGGTGCTCGACCAGCACGGCGAGCCCGCGGTCGGGTCGAACGGCGAGCCGCTCGCGATCGGCGACCGCTGCACCCCCGAGGCGATCAAGCCCGGCGTGGCCAACACGCTCAACCAGATGCTGCGCAAGGACGTCGAGCCCGGTTCCCCCGGTGCGACCGGCACCCGCGCGTACGTCCCGGGCCACCAGATCGCCGGCAAGACCGGGACGTCCCAGGACAACGACTCGATCGCGTTCGTCGGGTACACCCCCGAGATCACCGCGAGCGTCATGGTGCTCAACCCCAAGCGGAAGCAGAACGTCGGCGGCTTCGGCGGTGGCAAGGCGGCCACGGTGTGGCACGACGCGATGGCGCCGGTCCTGGAGGCCCGCGGCAGCGGAGAGTTCCCGCCGGCCGACGAGGTCGTGATGAACGGCAACACGCGGCCGGTGCCGGGCTGCACCTCGGTGCGGGCCTGCCGCGCGGCGCTGTCCGACGCCGGCTTCGAGCCCCGCGTCGTCGAGGTGGACAGCTCCCGGCGCTCCGGCGTCCTGATGGGCACCAGCCCGCCGCGCGGCGGCCGCGCGGTGCAGGGTCAGGTCGTCTCCATCCTGGTCAGCAACGGGGCGGACTACGTCGAGCCGCGGCGCACACCCGATCCCGAGCCGGTGCCGCGACCGCGACCGCGGGCCCCCGCGCCGTCGGCCGAGCCGCCGTCGTCCACCCCCGAGCCCACCGAACCCGACGCGCCCGACGCGGATCAGCAGCAGGGCCAGGACGGCGGCCAGGGCACGAGCGGTGCCCAGG
>DASQXT010000477.1:0-8708 GCA_035639575.1 Geodermatophilus sp. | reverse complement strand
GGCGCCGCGCCCAGCCGGTACAGGCCGGCGACCGTGGCCAGCTCGGGGCCGAGCGGACCGGGCAGGGCGGTGGCCACGGCGGCCAGGGCGCCGCCCACGGGCAGCCCCGCCTCCAGGCAGACCGCGAGCAGGTCGCAGGCCACCGGCAGGTCCGCCTCGGGAGCCGGGCCGGCCCGCGAGCCGTCCTGCGCACCACGGCGCAGCAGCCGCTCTCCGCCGACCGCGACCAGTCCGGCCACTCCGGCACCCGCCGCGCCGCCGACCAGCAGCCCGGCGGCCAGGCCCGCGGCACCGGCCAGCAGCCACCGCCGGCGGACAGCCACGGGACCCGGCTCGGGTGCGGCCGTCTCGTCCCGGCCGGCCAGCCACCGGGCGCGGACGGCGACGGGTGAGCGGGCCGGCCAGCAGAGCAGCGCGGCCGCGACCAGCAGCGCCACCGCCGCGGTGCTCACCGCGTGGCCCGCGACACCAGCCGCGCCGACCAGGCCAGCCCGGCGGCCTCCAGCCCCACCCCGGCCACCAGCAGCAGCTGGCCGGGGAGCGTCGTGGTCAGCACCCGCCACGGGTCGGCGCCCACGCCACCACCCATGACCAGCCCCAGCACGGGGAGCCCGGCCAGCAGCGCCGCGCTGGCCCGCGCCCCGGCGGTCGCCGAGCGCAGCTCCAGCCGTTGCCGCGACCGGGCCCGCAGGTCGTCCTCGACCGCGCCGACGACCGCGGCCAGCGAGCAGCCGGTGCGTGCGCTCAGCCGTGCGGCCGCCGCCACCCGGTCCAGTGCCCGCCCGAGTTCACCGTCGGCCTCCCCGACGCCGTCCCCGGGCGAGCGGACCGCCCGGGCGAGCGCCCGGCCGCTGTCCTCGTCCGCGCAGGCGGCGACGGCGGCGCGGGTGGCCTCGTCCAGCGAGCGGCCACCGCGCAGCTCCGCGCCCAGGGCGGTCAGCGCCTCGACCAGCGCGGCCAGCCGCGTCTCCTCCTGCACGCCCGCCCGGCGGCGCAGGTCGGCCCGGACCGCGAGCGCCGCGCAGCCGCCGGCCAGGGCCGCCACCAGCGGGGTGCTGAGCAGCGCCGCGACCGCGCCGGCGGCGACCGCGGCGACGGCCGGCAGCGGGATGCCGGCGGCCGGGCGCGGCGCCGCGTCCACCCGGCGGGTCAGCGACCGCCGGCGTTCCCGGCGCAGCGCCGCGCGACCCGGCCACAGCGCCAGGGCGGCGGCGAGCAGCAGCAGTCCGCCGGTCATCCGCACCCCGCCGACAGCAGCTCCGACAGCCACGGCGCGCCCGGGCAGGGGCCGCCGTCGGCGCGCCAGGCGGACTCCACGGCGACGAGGTCCCCGGCGCGGCGGACGACGCCGACCTCCTCGACCCGGCGTCCGCCCGGCGTCCGGCGCAGGTGCACCACCGCGGACAGGGCCGCGGCGGCCTGGCTGTGCACGGCCAGCCGGTCCAGGCCGGCAGCCACCCCCAGTGCCTCCAGCCGCGCGGGCACCTCGGCCGGCCGGTTGGCGTGCAGGGTGCTCACACCCCCGTCGTGCCCGGTGTTGAGCGCGGTGAGCAGGTCGGTGACCTCCGCGCCGCGGACCTCGCCCACCACCAGCCGGTCGGGGCGCATCCGCAGCGCCTGGCGGACGAGGTCGCGCAGCGTCACCTCCCCGACGCCCTCGACGTTGGGCGGCCGGGTGGCCAGCCGGACGACGTGCGGGTGCCCAGGCACCAGCTCCGGGGCGTCCTCGCAGAGCACCAGCCGTTCACCGCCCGGGACGAGGCCGAGCAGCGCTGACAGCAGCGTCGTCTTGCCCGAGCCGGTACCGCCGGTGACCAGGAAGGCCAGCCGCCCGGAGACCAGCGCCCTCAGCAGCTCCCCGGACGCCCCGGGGAAGGCGCCGCGCGCGGCCAGGTCGGCGAAGGACAGCGAGGCGCGGCGCAGCACCCGCAGCGACAGGCAGGTGCCGCTGCCCGACACCGGTGGCAGCACCGCGTGCAGCCGGGTGCCGTCGGGCAGGCCGGCGTCCACCCAGGGCGCGGCGTCGTCGAGCCGCCGCCCGGCCGCGGCGGCGAGGCGGACCGCGAGGCGGCGCACCGCGTCCTCGTCCGGGAAGCGCACCAGCGTGCGCTCCAGCCCGCTGCCCCGGTCGACCCAGACCTGGTCGGGGCCGTTGACCAGCACGTCGCTCACCCCCGGCTCGCGCAGCAGCGGCTCCAGCGGGCCCGCCCCCGCCAGCTCGTCGACCGCGTCGCGGACCGCCTGCAGCACGTCGTCGTCGCCGAGCAGGCCGCCGGACTCCTCCCGCACCAGCGCGGCGACGGCGGCCCGCGTCGGGACCCCGGGCTCGAGGACCAGCCGCGCACGGACCCGGTCGACCAGCGCGCCGGTCACGCCGCCGCCCCGTTCACCGCGGCCAGCTCGGCCAGCAGCCGGCGGGACAGCGCCCCCAGCGGCGAGCGCGCGCCCACCTGCGGCGGCCGGCCCTGCTCCCCGCGGGGCGGCGCGCTGCGGTCGGTGCCCAGCTCGCCCAGCACCGGGCGGCCGACCACGTCGGCGACGTCGCCGGCGGACAACCCGCCGGGCACCGGCCGGACCACCAGCTGCGCCGCCGACCACGCCGCCGGTCGGCCGTCCCCGCCGGGCTCGACGAGCAGCCGGGCCGCCGACGCGGCCCGGAGCCGGGCCGGGACGACGAGCACCGCGAGGTCGGCCTCGGCCAGCACGGCGGCGGCGACCTCGGGCCCCGCGGTGCGGGGCAGGTCGACGACCACGGGCCACCCACCGGCACGCGCCGCCTCGACGACCGCGGTCAGCGCCTCGGGCGGGACCTCGCCGGGTGCCGAGCGCGAGGCGGCGAGCAGCGAGACGCCCCCGACCTCCGGCAGCGCCGCCATGAGCGCGTCGCCGGCCACGCGGCCGCGCAGCCCCGCGAGGTCCGGCCAGCGCAGGCCCTCGTCGCGCTCGGCCCCGAGCAGCAGGTCCAGGCCGCCACCCCAGCCGTCGGTGTCGACCAGCAGGACGCCGTCACCGCCCGGCGCGGCGGTGAGTGCCAGCGCCGCCGCCAACGTGCTCACCCCGGCCCCGCCGCAGCTCCCGCCCACCACGGCGAGCCGGCCGCGGTCGACCGGACGGCGCAGCGCCGAGGCCACCCGGGAGACCAGCCAGCCCTCGTCGGCCGGCAGCACCGCCACCCGCTCGGCGCCCTGCTCGACCGCGGCCGCCCAGACCGGCGCCGGGGGCTCACCCACCGCGACGACCACCACGCCGGGCCGTCGGGGCAGCCCCCGCACCGGCGCGGACGCCAGGACGTCGGCGCCGAGCAGCACCAGGGGCGCCTCCCGGTGGGCGCGGCGCAGCGCCGGGCCGCCCGTGGCGACCTCCGGCTCGGCGCCGGCCGCGGCGAGCAGCCGCAGCAGGTCGTCGAGCAGGTCCTCGTCGGCACTGGCGACGAGCGGGCGGGGCGGCGGGGGCCGGAACGCGGACACGCCCGTCAGCCCAGCGCCGAGGCGGGCGTGCCGCGAGGTGCGGTCGGGATCTGTGGATGACCCGTCCGGGTGTGGACGGCGCAGTGCGCCACGTCACAACGGTGTCGCTCACTTACAGTCGTGAACCGTGACCCGCGCAGCGGCGTTCTTCGACCTGGACAAGACGGTCATCGCCAAGTCCAGCACCCTGGCCTTCGGCCGCCCGTTCTTCCAGGGCGGGCTGATCAACCGGCGCGCCGTCCTCAAGGGCGCCTACGCACAGTTGGTCTTCTCCCTCTCCGGCGCCGACGCGCAGCAGATGGAGCGCATGCGGGCGCAGATCACCGAGATGTGCACCGGGTGGGACGTCGCCACCGTGCACGAGATCGTGCGCGAGACGCTCCACGACATCGTCGAGCCGATGGTCTACGCCGAGGCCGCCGACCTCATCGAGGAGCACCGGACGGCCGGCCGGGAGATCGTCATCGTCTCCAGCAGCGGCGCGGAGATGGTGGAGCCGATCGGCGAGATGCTCGGCGTCGACCGCGTGGTGGCCACCCGCATGGTGACCGTCGACGGCCGCTACACCGGCGAGATCGACTTCTACGCCTACGGGGAGAACAAGGCGGTCGCCCTGCGGCAGGTGGCCGCCGAGAGCGGCTACGACCTGGCCGACTGCTACGCCTACAGCGACTCGGTCACCGACCTGCCGATGCTCTCGGCGGTCGGGCACCCGACCGCGGTCAACCCCGACCGGGCGCTGCGGAAGGCGGCGGCCGAGCACGGGTGGCCGGTGCTGGAGTTCACCTGGCCGGTGACCATGCGCTCACGCTTCCCGGTCCGGTCGGCCCCGGTGGTCACCGGTGCGGCGATGAGCGTGGGCGCCGCCGTGGCGGGTCTGGCCTGGTACGCCCGCCGCCGGGCCCTCCGGGTGGTCGCGGAGACGCCTGCGGCGCCCGGCCGCTGGTGGCGCCGCGGCGCCTGAAGACCCGGCTCCAGCCTCGGGACGGGGCGCCGCCCCAGCCGCGGGACGAGGTCCTGCTGCACGGGGGCGACCCGTCACGGCGACGACGCTCAGAGCGGCAGGCGCTCGCGCACCCGCTCCACGAGCGTGCGCACCACGGACACCGGCCGGAACGCCCGCGCCGCCGCGGTCAGCGCGGCCTGCTCGTCCGGCCGCAGGTCGATGTCGGCCGCCGCCGCGTTCGCCTCGACCTGGGCGACGCTGGAGGCCCCGGGGATCACGACCACCCGCGGCAGGGAGACCAGCCACGCCAGCGCGATCTGCGCGGGCGCGACGTCGTGGGCCGCGGCGACCTCGCGGAGGACGTCGAGCAGCGGCTCGGCGCGGCGCAGGTTCTCGGTGCCGAAGAGCGGGTTGGCGGCGCGGACGCCACCGGGCCGGTTGGCCACGCCGTAGCGCCCGCCGAGCAGGCCCTGGGCCAGCGGGCTGTAGGCCATGACCATCCGGCCCTCGCGCTCGGCGAAGGGCACCAGGTCGTCGAGGGCCGACGGCGCGGCCAGCGAGAAGTGGACCTGGTTGCTGACCACCGGCCGGCCGAGGGCGGCGTCGGCCGCACGCCAGCGCTCCAGCGAGTAGTTGGAGACGCCGGCCGCCCCGATGCGGCCCGCCTCGAGCAGCTCGCGCATCCCGGTCATGGTCACCGAGTCGGGCACCACCGGGTTGGGCTGGTGCACCTGGTAGAGCGGCACGCGGTCCAGCCCGAGGCGGCGCGCGCTGCCGGCCAGCCGGCTGCGGACGACGGGCGGGAACGGGGCCACCGGGAAGAGCTTGGTGGCGACGACGACGTCCGCCCGCTCCTCGCCCAGCGCCTCCCCGAGGATCCGCTCGCTGCGGCCGAAGCCGTAGACCTCCGCGGTGTCGAAGAGGGTGACGCCCAGCTCGCGGGCCCGCCGGACGATCGCCTTGGCCTCCCCGGAGGCGTAGGCGTCGCCGTAGCCCCACTCCCGGGAGCCGAACTGCCAGGTACCCAGGCCCACGCGGCTGACCGCACCGAGGCCGTCGACGTCGAGGTGTCGCACGAGCGCCAGTCTGCCTGCTCGTCAGCCGCGGAGCAGGGCCTCGGCGATCGCCAGGCCCTCCAGCGCCCCGTGCTCGGTGGCGCGGCAGCAGTGCACCAACCACCCCGCCACCCCCTCGGGTCGGCCGGAGGCGTAGCCGGCCAGCGCGCGGGCGTACTCCTCGCGGCCGAACTCGGCGAAGCCGACCTCGGGCACCGACACCGCCTTCGGGTCCAGTCCGCGGGTGATGCCGGTCAGCCGCGCCGCGGCGCGCGCCACCACGCCGTCGGCGGTGCCGAACGGGGCGATCGCGGCCAGCTCACCGTGCACGACCGCGGCCAGGACGACGGCCGGCACCGAGCCCTCGCCGGTGACCAGGGAGAGCAGCCCGCCGAGCCGCGGTCCGGCGTGGGCGCCCGGACGACCGAGGTCGGCACGGTCGGCGAGGTCCGCCGCGGCCAGCACGTGCAGCCGGGCGAGCACCTGCCCCGGCGCCCGGGTCCAGGTCTCCTGCATCGAGCCGAGCGCGACCGAGGCGCGCAGCGCACCCTGCACGACGGGGTCGTCGACCTGCCCGGCCCGCAGGTCGGCCAGCGGGACGTCGACCCCCTCCAGGGCCGCGGAGGCCCGGGCGCCGCGCAGCGCCGACTCGGTGCTGACCTCGGCCGACCGGTTGCGCATCAGCCGGTGCCGCAGCAGGCGGTCGATCCCGCTGCGGGCGGCCTCGGCGGCGTCGCGCACGCCGGGCAGGTCGAGCAGCGGGGCCAGCGGGTCGGCGGCGGGGCGGGCCGCCGGGCGGCCGGCGCCGGGACGCACGGGGATCGTCACGCACCGACCGTACGAGGCGGGCCGTGGGAACCGGCGGCACCCTGGTTACGCTGCCTGCCACCATGGTCCGGCCCCTGACCCTCCTGCTCGTCCGCCACGGGCAGAGCGAGTGGAACGCCGCGGGGCTCCTGCAGGGCCAGACCGCGCACGTGCCGCTGACCGAGCTCGGGCACGCGCAGGCGGCCGCGGCGGCACGGGAGCTCGTGGCGCTGCGTCCGGGGGCGCTCGTCTCCAGCGACCTGCGCCGCGCGGTGCAGACCGCCGAGCACTGCGCCCGCGCCACGGGCCTGCCGCTGACGACCACGCCGGCGCTGCGCGAGCAGGGCTACGGGGTGCTCGAGGGCCGGCCCTCGCGGGAGCTGTGGGACGTCGTCGACTGGACCGACCCGCACTGGGCGGCGCCGGGAGGGGAGAGCCTCGCCGAGCTGCACGCCCGCGTCGGCGCGTACCTGAAGGTCCTGTGCGCCGACCCGCCGGCCGAGGTGGTGGCGCTGGTGACCCACGGCGACACGATCCGGGCCGCGCAGGCGGTCGCCGCCGGGCTGGGGCCGGACGCGATGCCCGCGGGAACCCCGCACAACGGCACGGTGACCCTCCTGGAGCTCGTCCTGTGAGGGGCACGAAGGCGCCGGGCGGGCGATGAGCAGGGTCCTCGTGCTGGGCGGGTCGCGGTCGGGCAAGTCCGCGCACGCCGAGTCACTGGTGGCCGACGCCGGCGACGTCATCTACCTGGCGACCTCCCCGCCGGTGCCGGGGGACGCCGAGTGGGCCGAGCGGGTCGCCGCGCACCGGGCCCGCCGTCCCGCGGGCTGGACGACGCTGGAGACGACCGCACCCAGCGACCTGCTGCGCCGCGGCACCGTGCTGGTCGACAGCGTCACCACCTGGGTGACCGCGCTGATGGACCAGACCGGCGTGTGGACCGACGAGCCCGGCGCGGCGGACCGCCTGGCCCGCCGCTGTGACGCGCTGGTCGAGGCCTGGACGATGACGCCCGCGCACGTGGTCGCGGTGTCGGACGAGGTGGGGCTGGGGGTGGTGCCCGAGACCCGCGCCGGACGGCTGTTCCGCGACACCCTCGGCGCGGTCAACCAGCGGCTGGCCGGCACCGCCGACGAGGTGTGGTTCGTGGTGGCCGGGCTGCCGCAGCGGCTCCGGTGAGCCGACGCGTGAGTGGGCATCGCAGCGAGCGTCGGCGAGCGAGGAGCGGAGCGGTCGCCGAGTCGGACGCGGGTGCACCGTGAGGTGGACCGGTCCCCTGGAGTCCGCGGCGCTGCTGACCGTCCTGCGGGTGCCCGCGCGGGCGGCGGCGTCGACGCGCGGCGTGCTGCCGTGGGCGCCGCTGGTCGGGCTCGTGCTCGGCGCCCTCGCGGCCGGGGTCGGCGTGGCCGGCGCGCGCCTGGTCTCGCCGCTCACCGGCGCGGTGCTGGCCGTGGCGGTGCTCGCGGCGCTGACCCGCGGCCTGCACCTGGACGGCCTGGCCGACACCGCCGACGGGTTGGGTCCGCTGCGCGGTCGCGAGCGGGCGCTCGAGGTGATGCGGCAGGGGGACGTCGGCCCGTTCGGCGTGGTGACGGTGCTGCTCACCGTGCTGCTGCAGGTCGCCGCCGCGGCCACCCTGCTCGAGGCAGGACGGGGGTGGACCGCGCTCGCGGCGGCACCGGTGGTCGCCCGGCTGGCGATGGCGCGGACCGGGCTGGCCGGCGTCCCGATGGCTGCGGGCTCCGCGCTCGGGCAGTCGGTGGCCGGCACGGTCTCGGCGCGCTGGCTGGTCGGCTGGGCGTTCGTCTCCGCGGTGCTGCTGACGATCGTCGACCGGGCACTGGTGGCGGCTGCCGCGGCCGGCCTGCTCGCGGCCGAGCTGCTCCTGCGCCGGGCGAGCGCCCGGCTGGGCGGCGTCACCGGCGACGTGATGGGGGCGATGGGCGAGACGGCGGCCGCGGTCACCCTGCTGGTGGCCGCGGCCGTCGTCCCGTGACGTGCTGCAACAGCCCCCCTGCAGGGGCCTGCGCCGAGCGGCAGCGAGGGGGGAGCAGCAGGGTCCGCTTTCTCAGCGGCGGCGCAGCAGGCCGCCGAGCAGTCCGCCCAGGCCCGAGGACGCGGGGGTCGCCCGACCCCGGCCCGCGCGCCGGGTGGTCCCCCGGCCGTAGCCGCGGCCGGTGGAGGTCCCGCGGCCGGCGGTGCCCAGCCCGCCCATCCCGCGGCCGGAACGGCGGCCGCCCGTCACACCCGACGTCCCCCGTGCGGTGGTGTGGCCCCCACGGGAGGCGCTGCGCGCAGTGTTCTCTGCCGTGCCCATCAGTCGTCCGAGGATGCTCATGGCAAGGACGTACCCCACGTCGCGGCGGCGATGCACGCACCTCAGGAGTGGGTCGACGCCGGGGTGTCCCCGCCCTCCAGGTCGCCCTCGGT
>DASQXT010000476.1:0-6560 GCA_035639575.1 Geodermatophilus sp. | reverse complement strand
TGGAGCAGGCGAACGCGGCGATCCTGCCGACCGTGCTGCTCCCCGGCCTCGGTGCCGCCTACTGGGTGCGGCCGGGGGCCGAGCGGGCGCACCTGCGGTGGGTGCGGCCCGAGCCGGAGGAGCAGCTGCTCGACGCGCTGGCCCGGCTGCGCGCCTCGGGCGAGATCCTGCTGGGCGAGGGCACCCGGTACGCCGGCGCCTTCCGCGCGCACGGGCTGCTCGTGCCGGTGTGGGACCTGCCCGCCGGCACCCCGGCCGCCGACTGGACCGACGCCGCCACGGCGTTCGAGGCGCGCCTGGAGGAGGCGCTGGCCGCGACCGCTCCGCTGAGCCCCGACGAGCGCCGCGCCCGGGCCGGCCTGCTCTCCCGCCAGATCACGCTGCGCTGAAAGAGGGCCCCTCTGCAGGGTCCCGCCACTCGCAAGCTCGCGGCGGGACCCTGCAGAGGGGCCGCCTCCTCCTCACTGCTCGCGGGCTCGAGTCGAGCCCCTGGACAGGGCCACGGGCCCGGCCCGGTGGACGCTCGGACGTCCACCGGGCCGCTGTGCTCTGCACACCCCCGCGCGTCGACGGGGTGTAGCCGCGGTCTCACCGATCGCCGCCGATCTCACCCGGAGGGGCTGACTGCGAGGTCAGCGTTACGAGACCGTGACGCCGAAGTGGCGATCAGGGGTTGACGGCGTGGGGTTGTTAACGCTCACACTTGTGCCGCTCGCCACGGGCGGGCCTGCGCCGGGTCGAGCGCGCAGCAGTCTCGAGGAGGAGATCACGTGAGCAAGAGGCTCGGCTTCGCCGCCCTCAGCGCCGGCATGGCGCTGACCCTGGCGGCCTGTGGCGGCGAGGGCGCCGGCGGCAGCGGCGGCGCCGGTACCGGGGACGCCCAGGCAGAGGACCTGACCATCGGCGTCTCGATGCCGACCCAGACGTCCGAGCGCTGGATCGCCGACGGCAACAACGTCAAGGAGCAGCTGGAGGGCGAGGGCTACAAGGTCGACCTGCAGTACGCCAACGACGACATCCCGACCCAGTCGCAGCAGATCGACCAGATGATCACCGAGGGTGCCGACATCCTCGTCGTCGCGGCGATCGACGGCACGGCCCTCTCCGGTCAGCTGGAGAACGCGGCGTCCAACAAGATCCCGGTCATCTCCTACGACCGCCTGATCCGCGACAGCCCGAACGTCGACTTCTACGTCAGCTTCGACAACTACCAGGTCGGCGTCGCGCAGGGCAACGCGCTGCTCACCGGTCTCGGCCTGCTCAACGAGGACGGCTCGCCCGGCACCGCCACCGGTCCGTTCAACATCGAGCTGTTCGCCGGCTCGCTGGACGACAACAACGCGCACTTCTTCTTCGACGGTGCGATGTCGGTCCTGCAGCCCAAGATCGACGACGGCACCCTCGTCGTGAAGTCGGGTCAGACCAAGATCGAGCAGGTCGCGATCCTGCGCTGGCAGCAGGAGACCGCCCAGCGGCGCATGGAGGACCTGCTGACCTCCACCTACAACGACGGCTCGCGCGTCGACGGCGTCCTGTCTCCCTACGACGGTCTGTCCCGCGGCATCATCACCGCGCTGCAGAACGCCGGCTACGGCCCGAAGCTGGACTCGCAGCCGAACCCGATGCCGCCCGTCACCGGTCAGGATGCCGAGATCGCCTCGGTCAAGCTGATCGCCGACGGTGTCCAGAGCTCCACGATCTTCAAGGACACCCGTCTGCTGGCCGAGCAGGCCGTCGCCGCCGCCGCCGCGTTCGCCGAGGGCAAGGAGCCGGAGGCCAACGACACGAAGACCTACGACAACGGCGTCAAGGTCGTCCCGTCGTACCTGCTCCCGGTCGAGACGGTCTACGCGGACAACATCCAGTCCGCGCTGGTCGACTCCGGCTACTGGACGGCCGACGAGGTCGCCAAGGGCCAGGCGGACTGACCTCCTGCCCCGAGTCCCGGCCGGGCCCGGCAGCACCTGCTGTCGGGCCCGGCCGGCACCACCGGAGCACCACGCGGGACGACGTCCCGTTCGACCTGCCCACCCCCTGCGGATGGGCGCAGACTCTCCCCCACCATCCGCGGCGCGCCCTGGGCCCTGGCGACAGGCGCACCGACGACAGGACGACGAGGTCCCATGGACGACTACATCCTGGAGATGCGCTCCATCACCAAGACGTTCCCCGGCGTCAAGGCGCTGTCGGACGTCAACCTGAAGGTCCGCCGCGGGGAGATCCACGCGATCTGCGGCGAGAACGGCGCCGGGAAGTCCACGCTGATGAAGGTGCTGTCGGGGGTCTACCCGGCAGGCAGCTACGACGGCGAGATCGTCTTCGACGGCCAGCCGGTCCGCTTCAACGGCATCCGCGACAGCGAGCACGTGGGCATCGTGATCATCCACCAGGAGCTCGCCCTGGTCCCGTACCTGTCGATCGCGGAGAACATGTTCCTGGGCAACGAGCGCCGGGGCCGCGGTGGGCTGATCGACTGGAACAAGGCCAATGCCGAGGCCGCCCGCCTGCTCGCCGAGGTCGGGCTGGACGAGAACCCGGTGACCCCGGTCGGGCAGCTGGGTGTGGGCAAGCAGCAGCTGGTGGAGATCGCCAAGGCCTTGTCGAAGGACGTGCGGCTGCTCATCCTCGACGAGCCGACGGCCGCGTTGAACGACAACGACTCCGCGCACCTGCTGGACCTGATGCGCCGGCTGCGTGAGCGCGGGATCACCAGCATCATGATCTCGCACAAGCTCGGCGAGATCACCGCGGTCTCCGACAACGTCACGGTCATCCGCGACGGCAGGACGGTGGAGACCCTGAGCCTGCACGCCGGCGAGGTCACCCAGGAACGCATCATCCGCGGGATGGTCGGCCGCGACCTGGAGAGCTACTACCCCGAGCGCGAGTCGCACCCCGGCGAGGAGGTGCTGCGGGTCGAGGACTGGACCGTCTGGCACCCGACCCAGGAGCGCAAGGTCGTCGACGGCGCGAGCTTCACCGTCCGGGCCGGGGAGGTCGTCGGGATCGCCGGTCTCATGGGCGCCGGTCGCACCGAACTGGCGATGAGCGTCTTCGGGCGCGCCTACGGCCGGAACATCACCGGCCGGATGTTCGTGCACGGCCAGGAGGTCCGGCCCAGGAACGTCGCCGAGGCGATCGACGCCGGGATCGCCTACGCCACCGAGGACCGCAAGCACTACGGCCTCAACCTCATCGAGGACATCCGGCGCAACGTCTCCGCCGCGGCCCTGGACAAGCTGTCCAGCAAGGGCTTCGTCAACGGCAACGAGGAGATCAAGGTCGCCGAGGGCTACCGCAAGAGCATGAACGTCCGGGCCCCGAGCGTCGCCTCGGTCGTCGGGAAGCTCTCGGGCGGCAACCAGCAGAAGGTCGTGCTGTCCAAGTGGCTGTACACCGACCCCGAGGTGCTCATCCTCGACGAGCCCACCCGCGGCATCGACGTGGGTGCGAAGTACGAGATCTACACGATCATCAACCGGCTGGTCGCGGCCGGTAAGGCGGTGCTGGTCATCTCCTCCGAGCTGCCCGAGCTGCTGGGTATCTGCGACCGCATCTACACCCTGTCCGCGGGCCGGATCACCGGTGAGGTGCCCGTCGGTCAGGCGACCCAGGAGAACCTGATGGAGCTCATGACCAAGGAGAAGGAGCTGGCGGCATGACCAGGACCGTGCCCCCCTCGTCGGAGCCGGAGGCCCAGACCTCGACGGCGCCCAAGGACGTCGCGCCCGCCGTCGCCCTGCACGCCGGCACCAGCGACGTCCGCGCCCTGCTGACGAGCAACCTGCGGCAGAGCGGCATCTACGTCGCGTTCGTGGTCATCGTCGCGCTGTTCGCGGTGCTGACCGGGGGCACCTCGCTGTCGCCCGGCAACGTCACGAACATCGTCCTGCAGTACAGCTACATCCTGATCCTGGCCATCGGCATGGTCATCGTGATCATCGCCGGGCACATCGACCTCTCCGTGGGATCGGTGGTGGCGCTCACCGGGGCCACCTCGGCCGTCCTGGTCATCCAGCAGGGCATGCCGTGGTGGGTGGGCGTGCTCGCCGCGCTGGCCGTCGGCCTCGCGATCGGTGCGTGGCAGGGCTTCTGGGTCGCCTACGTCGGCATCCCCGCGTTCATCGTGACCCTGGCCGGCATGCTGCTGTTCCGCGGTCTCACGCTCCAGGTCCTGGACAACATCTCGCTCTCGCCGTTCCCGCAGCAGTACGGCCGGATCGCCAGCGGCTTCCTCAACGGTCTCCTGGGCGGCAACGGGTACGACGCGTTCACCCTGCTCATCGGGGGCATCGCGGTCGCCGGGTACGCCGTCAGCCAGTACCGCAGCCGGATCGCGCGCATCCGCTACGAGCAGCCGGTCGAGTCGTTCCCGCTGTTCATCACGAAGATCGTGCTCGTCGGCGCGGTGGTCATGGCCTTCGCCTGGCAGCTGGCGCACGCCCGCGGCCTGCCGATCGTGCTGATCATCCTGGCCGTGCTGATCATCACCTACGGCATCATCACGACCCGGACCGTCTTCGGTCGCCAGGTGTACGCGATCGGCGGCAACCTCGCGGCGGCGACCCTGTCGGGCGTCAAGGTCCGTGCGGTCAACTTCTGGATCTTCGTCAACATGGGCTTCCTCGCCGGTGTGGCCGGCGTCGTCTTCTCGTCGCGGTCCAACGGCGCCCAGCCGGCGGCGGGCAACATGTTCGAGCTCGACGCCATCGCTGCCTGCTTCATCGGTGGCGCGGCCGTCACCGGCGGTGTCGGCACCGTCGTCGGCGCCATGGTCGGCGGTCTGATCATGGCCGTCATGAGCAACGGCATGCAGCTCATGGGCATCGACCAGTCCATCCAGTCGGTGGTCAAGGGCCTGGTGCTGCTGCTGGCCGTGGCCTTCGACGTCTACAACAAGCGGCGCGCCGGCGCGTCTCGCTGACGCGCTGGGGGCGGCCCCGCGGAGCTCTCGCGGGGCCGCCCGGCAGCGCACCGACCGAGGCAGCCGCGGGCCGGTTCCTCGACGGGGAGGGGTGACGGTGGAGCCCCAGGGGCCGAGCCGAGCGCTGGTCATGTCGGACGTCGCGGCCCGGGCCGGCGTCTCGCACCAGACGGTGTCCCGGGTCATCAACGGCCACCCCAACGTCGCACCGCAGACCCGCGAGCGCGTCGAGCGGGCGATCCGCGAGCTGGGCTACCGGCCCAACACCGCGGCGCGGGCGCTGGTCACCGGCTCGACCCGCACGCTGGGGTTCGTCGCCGTGAACATCAACCAGTACGGCCCGGCGCAGACCCTGGTCGGGCTGGAGCGGGCGGCACGGGCGGCCGGCTACTCGCTCGGCGTCACCGTGCTCGACGAGGCGACCGCCGAGGCGATGCGCGACGCCCTCGACCGCTTCACGGCCCAGTCGGTGGACGCCGTCCTGGCGCTGGCCACCTACGACGACGCCGTGGAGGCGCTGCACCAGGTGCACACCCCGCTGCCGCTGGTCACCGTGCAGAGCGGCGGGGCGCTCGAGGAGCCCGCGGTCGGCGTCGACCAGGTGGCCGGTGCCCGGCTGGCCACCCGCCACCTGCTGGACCTCGGCCACCGCACCGTCCACCACGTCACCGGCCCCGCCGACTCCAAGGAGGCCCGGGACCGGATCGAGGGCTGGCGCACCGAGCTGACCGCTGCGAGGGCGGTCGAGCCGGAGTGCCTGCACGGCGACTGGACGCCGTCCTCGGGGTACGAGGCCGGCCGCCGGCTGGCGGCCCGCAAGCGCGCCGGTGAGGACGTCACCGCGGTGTTCCTCGCCAACGACCAGATGGCCCTGGGGCTGCTCGCGGCGCTGCACGAGGAGGGCCTCGAGGCGCCGTGGGACGTCAGCGTGGTCGGCTTCGACGATCTGCCCGAGGCGCCCTACCTGACCCCGCCGCTGACCACCGTGCGGCAGGACTTCGCCGAGCTCGGCCGCCGCGGGCTGCAGCTGGTTCTGGCCCGGCTGGCCGGCGAGGAGCTGCACCCGGACCCGGTGCCGCCGGTGCTGCTGGTCAGGGGGAGCACCGGACCGGCACCCGGGCGGCGGGTTCTGCGACGGCGGCTCGTCGCCGCCGCCCTCCATGATCTCCAGCAGCAGGCGCAGGCTGCTCGCGCCCATCTCGCTGAAGTCCTGGCGGACGGTCGTCAGCGGCGGGATGAAGTACTGCGCCTCCGGGATGTCGTCGAAGCCGATGACGCTGACGTCGCCCGGGGCCTCCAGCCCCTCCTCGTGGAAGGCGGCGAGCAGGCCGAGCGACATCTGGTCGTTGGCCATGAACACGGCGGTGATCTCCTCGCCGCACCGCACGCGGGCGGCCAGCCGGCGCCCCGCCGCGTAGCCGGAGGACGGCGTCCAGTCCCCGCGCAGGATCGGCGGCACCGGCGCGGCCGCCGCGGCCAGCTCCGCGCGCCAGCCCGCGATGCGGTCGCGGGCCTCCTTGGAGTCGGCCGGGCCGGTCACGTGGTGCACCGTGCGGTGACCGAGGTCGAGCAGGTGGCGGGTGGCCAGGCGCGCCCCCGCGACCTGGTCGACCCCGACGGCGGGCTCCTCGACGGT
>DASQXT010000475.1:0-11026 GCA_035639575.1 Geodermatophilus sp. | reverse complement strand
CGGGCTGGTCAGCAAGTCCGGCACGCTGACCTACCAGATGATGTACGAGCTCCGGGACATCGGTTTCTCCACCTGCGTCGGCATCGGTGGTGACCCGGTCATCGGCACCACGCACATCGACTGCCTGCAGGCCTTCCAGGACGACCCGGAGACCGAGGCCATCGTGATGATCGGTGAGATCGGTGGCGACGCCGAGGAGCGGGCCGCGGACTTCATCAAGGCCAACGTCACCAAGCCCGTCGTCGGCTACGTCGCCGGCTTCACCGCGCCCGAGGGCAAGACGATGGGCCACGCCGGCGCGATCGTCTCGGGTTCGGCCGGTACCGCGCAGGCCAAGCAGGAGGCCCTCGAGGCCGCCGGTGTCCGCGTGGGCAAGACCCCCTCGGAGACCGCCCGCCTGATGCGGGAGATCGTCGGCGCCTGAGGCCGCCGCTCCGCACCGCCGCTGCCCGGTGACCCTTCGGGGTCGCCGGGCAGCGGCGTCCCTGCGTCTCGGCAGCACCCGGACGGGGGATGATGGGGCCGCCGCGAGTGCACGGGCTGCGGGCCGGTGCCCACGATCCGCGCAGTCACCAGGCCACGACCGAGGAGCGCCCCGCGATGACCAGTCAGCCGCCGCAGCAGCCGGGCGGGTACGGGTACCAGCCGGGCGAGGGCGAGGACGCGCGGCACCCGGACGGCGGGCAATCGCCGGGGCAGGCGCAGCCGGGGTACGGGCAGCAACCCGGCTACGGCGCGCCCCACGGCGAGCCGGACCACGGCCAGCCGGGCCATGGCCAGTCGGACTACGGCCAGCCGGGCCATGGACAGCAGCCTGGGTACGGCTACGACCAGCAGCCCGGGTACGGCTACGGTCAGCCGGGCTACGGGCAGCAGCCTGGGTACGGCTACGGCCAGCCGCCCTACGGGCAGTCCCCGTGGGGCCAGCCGGCGTACGGCCAGCAGCCCGGGTACGGCTACGGCCAGCCGGCGTACGGCCAGCAGACGCCCTGGGGGCAGCCGTACGGGCAGCAACCCCCGATCCAGCAGCCGTGGGCGACGCAGACCCGCGGCGGCCCGCACGTCGGCCTCGACCGCAAGCGGGTGTACCGGGGCGACTGGCTGGTGACCCTCTGCGCCGTGGCGTTCCTGCTCTTCGCGGCGCTGCCGTGGTTCACCTTCGACCTCGGGTTCGGGTTCTCCCAGTCGGTCAACGGCTTCGACTTCGGCCTGGTCACCACCGCGGCCGTGCTGCTCGTCCTCGCCGCGCTGTGGTCCCTGCTGCCCGCCGTCGTGGACGTCCGCCTGCCCTTCCCGCGCGGCTTCGTCACCGTGGGCCTGACCTCGCTGGCCCTCCTGCTGACCCTCGTCGAGTGGCTGAGCACCTTCGAGGGCGGGTTCAGCCCCTTCGCGCTGCTGACCTTCCTCACCGCGGCCGCCGCTGTCGTGGTCGCCGTCCTCACGCTGCTGCGCCAGCCGCACAGCCGCGCGGCCACGACCCCCGGTGGCGCGCCCTGGCCCACCCAGCAGCCCGGTCACCCCGGTCAGCCGTGGCAGCCGACCCCGTACGGCCAGCAGCAGCAGCCGCCGTACGCCGCGCCGTCCGCCCCGGAGCAGTTCCCGGCGACCCCGCCGAGCCCCGCGACGCCGCCGTCCGAGGGCTCCGGGGACCCCCGCCGGCCGGGCGGCTCGACCGCCTCGGGCGCGGGGTCCGACCCGTCCGCGTAGTCGTCCTCAGCCGTTCCTCGGATCCGCCGGGCGCGTGCTCCGGCGTTCCCCGGCCCGGCCTTGGGACAGTGGAGGGCGTGGCCTCTCTGCTCGCCCGACTGAGCCCGCCCGGGCAGCGGGACCCGGGCACCCGCACCGCGTGGCACGCCCCCGTCCTCGCCGCCGTGGCGACCGCCGCGGTCACCGTGCTCGGCCTCCTCGGCGTGGGTCTCGCCTCGGTGGTGGTGCAGACGCTCGACCCGGCCGGCGGGATGCCGGTCGCCGGTTCGGCGCTCCTGTCCGGTCGGCTGTGGCTGCTGGCCCAGGGCGGTGGCCTGACGCTCGTGTCCGGTCCGCTGGTGCTGGCGCCGCTGCTGCTCACCCTCGTCGTCGCCTGGGGCCTGTCCAGTGCCGGCCGCGGGGTGGTGCGCGCCTGCGACCTCACCGTCGGGCGGCTGCTGGCCGCCGTCGTGGCCGCGGCGGTCGGGACGCACACGCTGCTCGCCGTGCTCGTGGGGCTGCTCGTCACCACCCCGGGGGCGCAGGTCGACCTGCTGCGGTCCGCGATCGGCAGCGCCGTGATCGCCCTGCTCGCCGTCGGCTGGGGGGGCGCCCGCGACTCCGGTCTGCTCGACGACCTCCTCGACTCCGCGCCGGGGCCGGTCCGGCCACTGCTGCGCGCGGCAGCCGCCGGGCTGTCGACCGCTGTCGCCCTCGGCCTGCTCATGGTCGCGGTGGCCCTGGCCGCGGACGCCGGGGGCTACGCGCTGCTGTCACGGTCCCTCGGCGGGTCCGGTGCCGGCGCGGTCGGGCTCCTGGTGCTCGGCGTCCTGCTGCTGCCCAACGCCGCCGCGGCCGCGATCGGCGTGGCCGCCGGCCCGGGCTTCGCCGTCGGCAGCGGCACGCTCGTCTCCGTGCACGGCGTCACCCTCGGGACGGTGCCGGCGCTGCCGCTGCTGGCCGCGCTGCCCGACACCCAGGCGGTGCCGCTGCTGGCCTTCGCCTCCCAGGTGGTGCCGGCGCTCGCCGGCCTGGTCGCCGGAGCGACGCTCGGCCGACGGCTGGGCGACTCCGACGGCGGCTCGGTCGTGGCCGCGCTGTGGGGGGTGCTGTCGGGCGTGCTGCTCGGTCTGGCCTGCGGCCTGCTCGCCTGGGCCGCCGGCGGTTCGCTCGGCGACGGCGCGCTGGCCGACGTCGGGGCGCCCCCGGTCGCGACCGGGCTGGCGGTGGCGCTGCAGGCCGGTGTGGCCGCCGCCGTCGCGGCCGCGGTCACCCGCTGGCGCGCCCTCGGCTGAGGAGAGTCCCCGGCCCTCCCGGCCCCCGTGCAGGGTCCCGCCGCCGGCCCCGGCCAGAGGCTCGCCGTGAGCCTGCGAACGGTGAGGGGGACGGGGTCCTTCAACGGTGGGGGGCAAGGGGGTCCTTATAGGGTCGCTGCCGTGCCCGCTCCCGAGACCTCCGCGCGGGCGCGGGTCGTCGTCCTGCTCTCGGGGACCGGGTCGCTGTGCGAGGCGCTGCTGACCGCCGCGGAGGATCCGGGCTACCCGGCCACCGTGGTCGCCGTCGGCAGCGACCGCGACGCCCCGGGGCTCGAGCACGCGCGGCGCCGCGGCATCCCCGCCTTCACCTGCGCGCTGCGCGACCACCCCGATCGGGCCGCCTGGGACCGGGCGCTGGCCGCGGCGATCGCCGCGCACCGGCCCGACCTGGTCGTCTCCGCGGGGTTCATGAAGCTCGTCGGCCCCGCCGTGCTCGACGGCTTCGGCGGCCGGCTGCTCAACACCCACCCCGCGCTGCTGCCGGCCTTCCCCGGCGCGCACGCCGTCCGCGACGCGCTCGCCGCCGGCGTCGACGTCACCGGCAGCACCGTGCACTGGGTGGACGCCGGCGTCGACACCGGACCGGTGCTCGCCCGGCGGGAGGTGCCCGTGCTCCCCGGGGACGACGAGGCCCGGCTGCACGAACGGATCAAGCACGTGGAGCGCGAGCTCCTGGTGGAGACGGTGGCGCGCGTGGTCACCGGCCTCGGCACCCAGACCACGGAGGACCCCCGATGAGCGACCGCACCCCGATCCGCCGCGCCCTGCTCGGCGTCTACGACAAGACCGGCATCGAGGAGCTGGCCCGCGGCCTGGCGGACGCCGGCGTCGAGCTGGTGAGCACCGGCGCGACCGCCCGCCGGATCGCCGACGCCGGGGTGCCGGTCACCCCGGTCGAGCAGGTCACCGGTTTCCCCGAGTGCCTGGGCGGGCGGGTCAAGACGCTGCACCCTGCCGTGCACGCCGGCATCCTGGCCGACCGCCGCAGGCCCGAGCACGTGCAGCAGCTCGAGGAGCTCGGCATCGCGCCGTTCGACCTCGTCGTCGTCAACCTCTACCCGTTCAGCGAGACGGTGGCTTCCGGCGCCGGCCAGGACGAGTGCGTCGAGCAGATCGACATCGGCGGCCCGGCCATGGTCCGCGCGTCGGCCAAGAACCACCCGTCGGTGGCCGTCGTCGTCGACCCGGCCCGCTACGGCGACGTCCTCGCCGCCGTCGCCGCCGGGGGCTTCACCCTGGCCGAGCGGCAGTCGCTGGCCGCGGCGGCCTTCCGGCACACCGCCGACTACGACATCGCCGTCGCCTCGTGGCTGGGCAACGTCGTCGCCCCCGACGACGAGTCGGGCTTCCCGGCCTGGGTCGCCGCCGGTTGGCAGCGCGCCGACGTGCTGCGCTACGGCGAGAACCCGCACCAGCGGGCGGCGCTCTACCGCAGCGGCCGGCCCGGGCTGGCGCACGCCGAGCAGCTGCACGGCAAGGAGATGTCCTACAACAACTACGTCGACACCGACGCCGCCTGGCGGGCCGCGCACGACCACGCCGACCCCTGCGTGGCGATCATCAAGCACGCCAACCCCTGCGGCATCGCCGTCGGCACCGACATCGCCGCGGCCCACCGCAAGGCGCACGCGTGCGACCCGGTCTCGGCCTTCGGCGGGGTGATCGCGGCCAACCGCGAGGTCGACCTCACCATGGCCGAGCAGGTGGCCGAGGTGTTCACCGAGGTCGTCGTCGCGCCGTCCTTCACCGAGGACGCGCTGCAGGTGCTCACCGCGAAGAAGAACATCCGGCTGCTGCGGCTGGCGGAGGTGGCCCCGCCGGCGACCGAGATGCGCCCGATCAGCGGCGGGCTGCTGGTCCAGAGCGTCGACCGGATCGACGCCCCAGGCGACGACCCCACCACCTGGACCCTCGCCACCGGCGAGCCGCTGGACGCCGCCGGCCTCGACGACCTGGTGTTCGCCTGGCGCTCGGTGCGCGCGGTGAAGAGCAACGCCATCCTGCTGGCCCACGACAGGGCCACGGTGGGTGTCGGCATGGGGCAGGTGAACCGGGTGGACGCAGCAAGGCTGGCCGTCGCGCGGGCGGGGGAGCGGGCCGCCGGCTCGGTCGCCGCCTCCGACGCGTTCTTCCCCTTCGCCGACGGCCTCGAGGTCCTGCTCGACGCCGGGGTCCGGGCGGTCGTGCAGCCCGGCGGGTCGGTGCGCGACGAGGAGGTCGTCGCGGCCGCGGCCGCCGCCGGCATCCCGCTCTACCTGACCGGGACCCGCCACTTCGCCCACTGAAGAAGGACCCCGTGCCCCCCACACCTCGGAAAAGGACCCCGTCCCTCTCACCGCTCGCAGGCTCGCGATGAGCCTCCGGACGGGGCCGACCGGCACGGGGCCAGGTCACACGTCCCGCCCGCACCTGATGCCGCCCGAGGCCGGCGCCGTCGTCGAGGGCGCGGACCTCGCGCGGGTCGACTGGTGGGGGACCGAGCTCGACGGCGTCACCTTCACCCGCTGCCGGTTCGAGGACGCCGGGCTGGAGGAGGTGGTCACCCGGCGGTGCGTCTTCGACTCGTGCGTGCTCACCGGGGTGCGGATGGGCGGTGCCCAGCACCTGGGGACGGCGTTCCTCTCCTGCCGCTTCGACCGCGCCCGGCTCTTCGACGTCACCTGGGACGGCTGCAAGCTCACCGGCTCGCAGTTCCCCGGCGCGCAGCTGCGCCCGATGACCACCACCGACAGCGACTGGAGCTGGACGTCGCTGCGCGGCGCCGACCTGTCCGGGTCGGTGCTGGCCGGTCAGCGGTTCCGGGAGGCCGACCTGACCGGCGCCGACCTGCGCGAGTGCGACCTCACCGGTGCCGACCTGGACCGGGCCCGGATGCAGGGCGCGCAGCTGCGCGGGGCCGACCTGCGCGGCGCCTCGACCGACACGGTCGACTGGCGGGCGTTCGAGCTGACCGGCGTGCAGCTCGACCTGGTGCAGGCCGTGCAGGTCGCCCGCGCCCACGGCGCCCTCGTGGTCGACTGATCACCTCCAGCGCTGGCCGGTGAAGAGGGCCTTCAGCGCGCCCAGCAGGCCGAGCACCGGGACGGCCACGGCGAACCAGAAGCCGGTGTCGATGCTGTCGGGGTCCCAGCCCTGGGCGGCCAGCGGCACCAGGATCCCGGCTCCGGCCACCAGGCTGACCAGCAGCGCCAGGACCCCGAGGAAGCGGTGCGAGTGGGCCGGCAGGACGACGAGCAGGCCCAGCACGAACAGCACCGCGCCCCCCAGGACGACGGCCACCGGCTGCCAGAACCCGCTGACCAACAGCGCCGCGACACCACCGTCCGCGGCGTCGTCGAGCCCGCGGCGGACCAGGTCCCAGCCGGTCAGGTCGTTCCCCGGGAGCCAGCGCAGCAGCAGGCTGACCCCCGCGGCGATGCCGGCCAACAGCAGCAGCAGGCTGGCCGGGCTGTCCGAGCGCCGCACCCGAACCGGCGTGGTCGAGTACGCGGGGGTGGGGCGCGGGGCGTACCCCGGAGGCGGCGGAGGTGCGCCGGGGGCGTAGCCGGGACCGGCCCCGATCGGGGCGGCGATCGGCTGGATGCCGGGGACCGTCTGTTCGCGCCAGTCGTCGGTGCCCCGTGTCCCGGCGGCTGGGGACTGCTCGCGCTCGCTCATGTGCACTCCTCGCGCAACGACGGGCGCGGGAGGCGCCCGCACCTACGAGCCTAGGGCGGGGTGGCTCCCGCCGGACCCCTCTCCGGCAGACTGGCGGCCGTGCAGGCGACGACTCTCGACGGCAAGGCCACCGCAGCCGCCATCCGCGCCGAGCTCACCGAGCGGGTCGCTGCCCTGGCCGCGGCCGGCCACCGGCCGGGCCTGGGCACGCTGCTGGTCGGCGACGACCCCGGCAGCCGCTGGTACGTCGACGCCAAGCACAAGGACTGCGCCCAGGTCGGCATCGCGAGCATCCAGCGCGAGCTGCCCGCGACCGCGACGCAGGCCGACGTCCTCGCCGTCGTCGACGAGCTGAACGCCGACCCGGCCTGCACCGGCTACATCGTCCAGCTGCCGCTGCCGAGGGGGATCGAGGAGAGCGCCGTCCTCGAGCGGATGGACCCGGCCAAGGACGCCGACGGCCTGCACCCGGTCAACCTCGGCCGGCTGGTGCTCAACGTGCCGGGCCCGCTGCCGTGCACGCCGGTCGGGATCGTCGAGCTGCTGCGCCGCCACGACGTCCCGATCGCCGGCGCCGAGGTCGTCGTCGTCGGCCGCGGAATCACCGTCGGGCGGCCGCTGGGCCTGCTGCTCACCCGGCGGACCGAGAACGCCACCGTGACGCTCTGCCACACCGGCACCCGCGACCTGGCCGCGCACCTGCGCACCGCCGACATCGTGGTCGCCGCCGCCGGCGTCCCCGGCCTGGTCACGAAGGACGTCGTCAAGCCCGGTGCCGCCGTCCTCGACGTGGGCGTCAGCCGGGTCGACGGCAAGATCGCCGGGGACGTCGCCCCGGACGTCGTCGAGGTCGCGGGCCACGTCGCCCCGAACCCGGGCGGGGTGGGCCCGATGACCCGGGCGATGCTGCTGCAGAACGTCGTCCTGGCCGCCGAGCAGGCCGCCGCCGCGGACGTCCTCACGGCCTGATGACGCGCCCGCCGCTCTACACCCGCCGGCCGTTCCTGGCGGGCCTGCTGCGGCAGCTGCCGCTGCTGGCGGTGCTGCTCGCGGTGGGCGTCGGGCTGCTCATGGTCACCTTCGAGCACTGGCGGCGGGGGCTGGTCGTCGTCGGGCTGGCGCTGGTCGGCGCCGGGTTGCTGCGGCTGTTGCTCCCGCTGCGCCGACTCGGCTTCCTGGCCGTCCGCAGCCGCCCGGTGGACGTCGTCCTGCTGGTCGGGGTGGGGGTCACGCTGACCGTGTTCACGCTGGCCATCCCCGGCGCGTGAGGCCGGGCCGCACCCGACCGGGCGCGGGACTCCGCCCAGCGATAGGTTGGCCGCCATGGCAGAGCAGCCCAGGAACGGCAAGGTGACCGTCGTCGGTGCCGGGTTCTACGGCTCGACCACCGCCCTCCGACTCGCGGAGTACGACGTCTTCGAGACCGTCGTGCTCACCGACATCGTCGAGGGCAAGCCCGAGGGCCTGGCCCTCGACATGAACCAGTCCCGCCCCATCGAGGGCTTCGAGACGAAGGTCGTCGGCGTCGGCGGCGGCTCCTACGAGGGCACGGAGGGCTCCGACGTCGTCGTCATCACCGCGGGCCTTCCCCGCAAGCCCGGCATGAGCCGGATGGACCTCATCGAGACCAACGCCAAGATCGTCCGCCAGGTCGCGGAGAACATCGCGCAGAGCTCGCCGGACGCCGTGGTCATCGTGGTGTCCAACCCGCTGGACGAGATGACCGCGCTGGCCCAGCTGGCCACCGGCTTCCCCAAGAACCGGGTGATGGGCCAGGCCGGCATGCTCGACACCGCCCGGTTCACCAACAACGTCGCCGAGGAGCTCGGCGTCCCGGTGGGCTCGGTGCGCACCCTGACCCTCGGCTCGCACGGCGACACGATGGTGCCGGTGCCCTCGCGCTGCACCGTCGACGGCAAGCCGCTGTCCGACGTCCTGCCGGCCGACCGCATCGAGCACCTCGTGGACCGGACCCGCAACGGCGGGGCCGAGGTCGTGGCACTGCTCAAGACCGGCTCGGCCTACTACGCCCCGTCGGCAGCCGCGGCGCGCATGGCACGCGCGGTCATGGAGGACTCCGGTGCGGTCATGCCGGTGTGTGCCTGGGTCGACGGCGAGTACGGCATCTCCGGGGTCTACCTCGGGGTCGAGGCAGAGATCGGCCGCGAGGGCGTGCGCCGGGTGGTCGAGGGTGACCTGACCGAGAGCGAACTGGGCGGGCTGCGCGAGGCGGCCGAAGCCGTGCGCGCCAAGCAGGCCGACGTAGCCGACCTCTGAAGAAGGACCCCACTGCCCCCCACCGCTCGCACGCTCGCGGCGGGACCCTGCAGCGGGGCCACGAGAGCACAAGGAGAACGCGTGAGCAAGATCAAGGTCGAGGGCACCGTCGTCGAGCTCGACGGCGACGAGATGACCCGGATCATCTGGCAGTTCATCAAGGACCAGCTGATCCTCCCGTACCTCGACGTCAACCTCGAGTACTACGACCTCGGCATCGAGAAGCGCGACGAGACCGAAGACCAGATCACCGTCGACGCCGCCAACGCGATCAAGCAGCACGGTGTCGGGGTCAAGTGCGCCACGATCACCCCCGACGAGGCCCGCGTCGAGGAGTTCGGCCTCAAGAAGATGTGGCGGTCCCCGAACGGGACGATCCGCAACATCCTCGGCGGTGTCATCTTCCGCGAGCCGATCATCATGCAGAACGTGCCGCGGCTGGTGCCGGGCTGGACCAAGCCGATCGTCGTCGGCCGTCACGCGTTCGGCGACCAGTACCGCGCCACCGACTTCCGCTTCCCCGGCGAGGGCACCCTGACGGTGACCTTCACGCCCAAGGACGGTTCCGCGCCGATCGAGCACGAGGTCTTCCAGGCGCCCGGCGCCGGTGTCGCGCTGGCGATGTACAACCTCGACGAGTCGATCCGCGACTTCGCCCGGGCCTCGATGAACTACGGCCTGCAGCGCGGCTACCCGGTCTACCTCTCCACCAAGAACACGATCCTCAAGGCCTACGACGGCCGCTTCAAGGACCTGTTCGCCGAGGTCTTCGAGGCCGAGTTCAAGGACCAGTTCGAGCAGGCCGGCATCACCTACGAGCACCGCCTCATCGACGACATGGTCGCCGCGTCCCTCAAGTGGGAGGGCGGCTACGTCTGGGCCTGCAAGAACTACGACGGCGACGTCCAGTCCGACACCGTCGCGCAGGGCTTCGGCTCGCTGGGCCTGATGACCTCGGTGCTGATGAGCCCCGACGGCCGCACCGTCGAGGCCGAGGCCGCCCACGGCACGGTGACCCGCCACTTCCGGCAGCACCAGCAGGGCAAGGAGACGTCGACCAACCCGATCGCGTCGATCTTCGCCTGGACCCGGGGCCTGGCCCACCGCGGCAAGCTGGACAACACCCCCGAGGTCACCCGCTTCGCGGAGACCCTGGAGAAGGTCTGCATCGACACCGTCGAGAGCGGCCAGATGACCAAGGACCTCGCGCTGCTGATCAGCAAGGACCAGCCGTGGCTGACCACCCAGGACTTCCTGGCGGCCATCGACGGCAACCTGCAGAAGGCCATGGCCTAGAGGAAGGACCACCCTTCCCCCCACGCCTCGCAGGCTCAGGCGGAGGGACCCTGAAGGGTGGCCGTTCCAGTACGTCACCAGGCGCAGCGGCCTCCTCACCCCGCGGTGAGGAGGCCGCTGTGCGTCAGGCGACGTAGGCCGCGAGGTGCTCGCCGGTCAGGGTCGAGCGGGCGGCGACGAGGTCGGCGGGCGTGCCCTCGAAGACGATCCGGCCGCCGTCGTGGCCGGCGCCGGGCCCGAGGTCGATGATCCAGTCGGCGTGCGCCATGACCGCCTGGTGGTGCTCGATGACGACGACCGACTTCCCGGAGTCGACGAGCCGGTCGAGCAACGCGAGCAGGTTCTCGACATCGGCGAGGTGCAGGCCGGTGGTCGGCTCGTCGAGGACGTAGACGTCGCCCTTGTCCGCCATCTGCGCGGCCAGCTTGATCCGCTGCCGCTCCCCACCGGAGAGCGTGCTGAGCGGCTGGCCGAGCGTGACGTAGCCGAGCCCGACGTCGGTGAGCCGGTCGAGGACCGTGTGCGCCGCCGGCGTCCTCGCCTCACCCGCACCGAAGAACTCCTCCGCCTCGGTCACGGACATCGCGAGCACCTCGGCGATGTTCCGGCCGCCCAGCGTGTACTCCAGCACCGAGGCCTGGAAGCGCCTGCCCTCGCACTCCTCGCAGGTGGACTCGACGGTGGCCATGACGCCCAGCTCGGTGTAGATGACGCCCGCCCCGTTGCAGGCAGGGCAGGCACCCTCGGAGTTCGAGCTGAACAGCGCCGGCTTCACGCCGTTGGCCTTCGCGAAC
>DASQXT010000474.1:0-4467 GCA_035639575.1 Geodermatophilus sp. | reverse complement strand
GTCGCGCCGTCGAGGGAGATCTGGACGTCGACGTAGTCGGTGGCCGCGAGCTGGGCGGCGCGCCCGCGGTCCAGCTTGACGCCGTTGGTGGAGAACTTGACGCCGACGTCGTGGCCGATGGCGTAGTCCAGCAGGTGCCAGAAGTCCGGCCGGACGGTCGGCTCACCGCCGCCGACGTTGACGTAGAACACCTGCATCCGCTGCAGCTCGTCGATCACCGCCTCGGCCTCGGCGGTGGACAGCTCACGCGGGTCCCGCCGTCCCGAGCTGGACAGGCAGTGCGCGCACGCCAGGTTGCAGGCGTAGGTGAGCTCCCAGGTCAGGCAGATCGGCGCGTCCAATCCGTACTCGAACTGGTCGATCAGGCGCCCGCCGACGGGGCGCTCGGGCACGACGGCGGTCATGGGTGAGCCTCCGGATCGGCCTCGTCGCAGGGGCCCACCGCGAGCTCGCGAGCGGTGGGGGGCGATGAGGTCCTTCTCTCGATCATCTGCGAGCGGGCCAGGTCCGCCAGCGCCTTCAGGTATGCCGGGCGCTGGGCCTCGGGCACCTCGCAGGCGGCCAGCGCGGCCGAGGCGGTGGGGTGGTCGGCGAGGGTCTCCACGACCCGGACCAGCGTCTTCGACTTCAGGAAGGAGAGCTTCCGGTTCCCGAAGTGGTAGACGAGCGCGCCGAAGGGCTCCGGGCGCAGGGCCACGGAACGGGCCCGCCGCCACGGCAGCGACGGGTCGAAGTCAGCGGTGGGGGCGGGCGTGGGGGCGCCGGAGCCCGGGGGCGGTGCGGCGCCGGCCTCGCGCACCTGCTCGGCCGGCGCCGCGACGGGGGTGTCGATCAGTACACCCCGCACATGCCGTCGATCGAGACCTCCTCGACGAGGGACTCCTCGACCAGGGCCTCCTCGACCGCGGGGGCCGTCTCCCGGGTGCTCACGGCCTGGGTGTCGTCGTTCTCGGGCACGGCGCCTCCTGTGATCTGGGTTACGCAGGTGGCGGGGACGTTAGTGACACCGAGTGCCACCGGCAACACCGGTCTGTGGACGCGGCGCGCCGTCCCCCGCGTGTCCGTGACGCAAGATGGGGCCGTGACCGAGGCGCCTGCGGACGTGCGCGGCGACACCCGCGCCCGCGTCCAGCAAGCGGCCCTGGAGCTGTTCACGCGGACCGGCTTCGAGCAGGTCACCGCCGACGAGATCGCCGACGCGGCGGGGATCAGCAGGCGCACGTTCTTCCGCTGCTTCGCCACCAAGGCCGACGCGGTGTGGGGCGAGTTCGAGGCGCACGTCGCCCGGCTGGAGGAGCTCCTGGCGGCCACCCGCGACGACCAGCCGGTGCTCGCCTCGATCTGCGCGGCCTACGTCGAGGTCAACGACTACGCCGACGAGGACCTGCCGACCCTGCGGCAGCGGATGGCGCTCATCCTCGGCGAGCCGGCGCTGCAGGCCCACTCGCAGGTGCGCTACGCCGACATCGACCGGGTGGTCGCCGAGCACGTCGCCCGCCGCACCGGGCAGTCCCCGGAGGCGCTGCTCCCCCGGCTGGTCGCGACCAGCACCCGCGCGGCCGCGACGACGGCGTTCGAGGTCTGGCTGGCCGACGGGACGACGACGCTCGCCGCCGCCCTGCACGCGGCCTTCGACCAGCTGGCCCTGGGCTTCCCCGACCTGCGCACGCCGACCGCCCGCTCCTGACCGACGAGGACGGGCGGCCTCCTGCAGGCAGAAGGACCCCGTCCCCCTCACCGTTCGCAAGCTCACGGCGAGCCTCTGGACGGGGCCTGGCGCGAGCTCGCGAACGGCGGGGGTCCTCCCACTGCCCGGTCGGGCAGGTGCACCTCACCGGGCGGGCCGACCTGCTCCTCCGGACGGCCGGTTCCTCCCCTCCACCCCTGCCACCGGGCGGAACGCCGCTCCTACCGTCCGCGCCGACGGCTCCCCGCAGGCAGGCAGGAAGGACCCCCGCCATGAAGGTCGAAGAACTCCTCAAGCCCTTCCCGATCAAGGAGTTCCACCCGTTCCCGCGGGCCCTGATGGGTCCCGGGGCGCACGAGATCATCGGTCCGGAGGCGCTCAAGCTGGGCTTCAAGCGGACACTGGTCATGACGTCGGGCCTGCGCGGCACGGACGTCGTCCACAAGATCGCGGAGTCGATGAGGTACCACGGCCTCGACGTCGTGGTCTACGACGAGGTCGAGTCGAACCCCAAGGACTACAACGTCATGGACGCCGTGGCGCTGTACCAGGAGAACGAGTGCGACAGCTTCGTCTCCATCGGCGGGGGCTCCAGCCACGACGCCTGCAAGGGCGCGCGCATCTCTGTCGCCCACGACGGCCGCAGCGTCAACGAGTTCGAGGGCTTCAACCAGTCGGAGAACCCGAAGAACCCGCCGCACATCGCCGTCTCGACCACGGCCGGCACCGGCTCGGAGACCAGCTGGGCCTACGTCATCACCGATACCACGACCGACCCGGACAACCCGCACAAGTACGTGGCCTTCGACGACACCTCGGTGACGACGCTGGCGATCGACGACCCGGTCCTCTACTACGACTGCCCGATCGACTACACCGCCCAGTGCGGCTTCGACGTCCTCGCGCACGCCAGCGAGCCCTACGTCTCCCGGCTGAACTTCCAGCCCTCCCTGGGCAACGCGCTGTACGCGATCAAGCTGACCTCGGAGCACCTGCGGCAGGCGGTGTGGAACGGCCAGGACCTCGCCGGCCGCGAGGGGATGATGTACGCGCAGTACATCGCCGCGCAGGCGTTCAACTCCGGCGGCCTGGGCATCATCCACTCGATCAGCCACGCGGTGAGCGCCTTCTACGACACCCACCACGGCCTGAACAACGCGATCGCGCTGCCCCGCGTGTGGGCGTTCAACATGCCCACGCAGTACCAGCGCTTCGCCGACATCGCCGAGGCCATGGGCGTCGACACCCACGGCATGACCGCACCCCAGGCCGCCGACGCGGCGCTGGCCGCCGCGATCCGGCTGTTGCGCGACGTCGGGATCCCGGAGAAGTTCACCGACGTCACCCAGGACAGCTACTCGAAGAACCGGCTGGGCCAGGGCCCGACGAAGTTCTACGAGAACGCCGCGGTGATCAAGGGCGACGACACCGACGTCGACCGCATCACCAACCACGTGCTCGGCGACGCCTGCACCCCGGGCAACGCCAAGGAGTGCACCTTCGAGACCGTCCGCCCCGTGGTCGAGCACTGCATGAACGGCGACCTGGACGACCTCCTCAGCTGATCCGACCCCCGGTGGGGCGGGGGAGCCGACCGCTCCCCGACCCACCTCCCGACGAGGAGAACACATGACCGAGCTCGCGAGGTCACCCAGAGACACAGCACCCCTGGGCGCGCGGACGACGAGCGCCAGCGAGGAGAACGCGTGACCGTCCTGCCCGTGCCCGCCGACGCCGTCCCCACGTCCCAATCCGCGTCCCCCGACTCCGCGTCCCCCGACTTCGAGTCCCCTGACGATGTCCGTCGCGCCTTCGCCGAGCACGGCTACATCGCCGACCGGCGGCTGGCGACGACGACCTTCGTGATGTCCCGCCTGGCCAAGCCGCTGCTGCTCGAGGGACCGGCCGGCGTCGGCAAGACCGAGCTGGCCAAGACGCTGGCCGCCGCCACCGGGCGCAGGCTGCTGCGCCTGCAGTGCTACGAGGGCCAGGACGAGACCAAGGCCCTCTACGAGTGGGACTACGGCAAGCAGCTGCTCTACACCCAGATCCTGCGGGACAAGGCCGCCGAGCTGCTGGAGGACGCCACCACGCTGGCCGACGCCGTCGACCGGATCGCCGGCGCCGACAGCGCGTTCTTCAACGAGCGCTTCCTCGCCCCGCGCCCGCTGCTGGAGGCGGTGCGCTCCACGGAGCCGGTCGTGCTGCTGGTCGACGAGGTCGACCGCGCCGACGAGGCCCTGGAGGCGGTGCTGCTGGAGATGCTCGCCGAGTACCAGGTGTCGGTGCCCGAGATCGGCACGTTCGTGGCCCAGGCGCCGCCCTACGTGGTCCTGACCTCGAACAACACCCGTGACCTCTCGGCGGCGCTCAAGCGCCGCTGCCTGCACCTGTTCCTCGAGTACCCCGACGCCGACCGGGAGCTTTCGATCCTGCGGTCGAAGCGGACCGGCCTGGACGACGCGGCGGCGCAGCGGCTGGTCGAGATCGTCCGCGGGCTGCGCGGGCTGGACCTGCGCAAGGCCCCGAGCATCTCCGAGACGATCGACTGGGCCCGCACCCTCGCCGTCCTGGGTGTAAGCGAGCTGGACGCCGGGGTGCTCGGCGACACCATCTCCGTCGTCGCCAAGTACGAGCGCGACGTGCAGCGCTCGCGCGAGGCGCTGCCCCGGCTGGTCGACCCGAACGCGACGGTGCCCGAGTCCCCGGGGCACGGGCACGACCACGCGCACGGGCATCCCCACACGCACGGGGCGCACACCCACGGCGGGCACACCCAC
>DASQXT010000473.1:0-6146 GCA_035639575.1 Geodermatophilus sp. | reverse complement strand
AGCTGTCAGCGCCCGAGCAGGCCGCGCACGTACGCGGCCTGACCCAGGTGCTGCAGGTCGTCGGACAGCACGCTGACCAGCCGCACGCCGAGGGTGACCGGCGGGTCCCAGCGGGTGTCGACGACCCGGTCGAGGTCCTCGTCGGAGAGGCCGCGCAGGAACTCCGCCGACCGCGCGTGCACGGCGCGGGAGTAGCCCAGCAGCAGGTCGGCCGAGGGCACCCGGACGGCGTCGACCTCGTCGTCGCTCATCCCGTAGCCGGTCGCCGCGTCGTCCAGAGGCAGGCCGAAGCGGCCGGCCCAGCCCTCGGCGGTCCACACCTGCTCGGTGCCGGCGACGTCGGCGACGTGGTCGTCCTGCACACGCAGCAGGTGCCAGACCAGCCAGCCGATCGGGTTGGCGCCGGGCTGCACCCGGCGGTCCAGGTCGTCGGGCTCCAGTCCCTCGACGGTGCGGGTGAGGGTCTCCTCGATCTGCTCGTAGGCGTAGGTGAGGACGTCGCGGCTGCGCATGGTCGACCGCTACCCGTGGGCCGCCCGGTCACTCGCCGTCCGGGCCCTCCTCGGGTTCGCTCTGGGCCTCCAGGTCGGCAGCCTGTTCCGGCGTCTCCATCTCCAGGGCGATGTCGCGGGGCTGCGGGGTCTCGGCGGACGGCGTCGTCATGGCCCGAGCCTGCCCCAGGACGTGCCGGTCCGCGTCACCAGCCGTACAGGTTGCCGAACAGGACGATGACGCCTGCCGCCACGGCGAGCAGCACGAGCGCGAGCAGCAGCAGGGGGACGACGACCCAGCGACGGCGGAACCGGCGCCGCCGCGGCGGCTGCTCCCTCGGCCGGGTCGCGACGGGCGACGGGGCGAGAGGTGGCGGCGCCCATGGGGGCGGGGCCGGCGGGGGAGGGGCCGCCTCCGTCGTCCCCGTCCGGCGCTTGCGCTCGCGGCGCCGCTCGGCGAGGTGCCGCGCCTGGTCACGGGCGTCGCGGGCCACCGCCCCCAGCGCGGTCGCCGACGCGGCCGCCAGCGCCTTGAGGTCCGCGGCGTCGATCCGCTGCAGCCGGTCGCCCTCCGCCGCGGACTCGGCTGCGGACTCCGCGGGGGGCGGGGTCGGCCCGGGGGACCAGGGGTCGGTCCGGGGAGCCCCGTCGAGGACGGCCTGCAGCTCCCGGCGCGCCTGCTCGGCCGTCATCCGCTGCGCCGGGTCCTTCTCGAGCAGACCGAGGAGCACCGGGGCGAGCGGGCCGGCGTGGGTCGCCGGCGGGGGGTCCTCGGCGACGACGGCCATGAGCGTGGCCATGGGCTCCCCACGGGCGAAGGCCGGATGCCCCTCCACCGCGGTCCACAGCGTCGCGCCGAGCGACCACAGGTCCGCGGCCGGGCCCGGCCGCTCGCCGTGGGCGCGTTCGGGCGCCATGTAGGACGGCGAGCCGATGATCGCGCCGGTGGTGGTCAGCGTCGGGTCGCCGGTGGCGGTGGCGATGCCGAAGTCGGTGAGGCAGGCCCGGCCGTCGCGGGCGACCAGCACGTTGGCCGGCTTGACGTCGCGGTGCACCACGCCGGCCTCGTGCGCGGCGGTCAGCCCGGCCAGCACGTCCAGCCCGATGCGGGCGACCGCCGGCCACGGCAGCGGGCCCTGGCCGTCGATGACCTGCTGGAGGCTGCAGGACTCGACGTGCTCCATCACCAGCCACGGCCGCCCGTCCTCCTCGACCACGTCGTAGACCGCGGTGACCGATGGGTGGTCCAGCCGGGCGGCGGTGCGGGCCTCGCGCAGCGTGCGCTCGCGCAGCACCCGGCGCTCCTCGTCGGACAGGTGCAGGGCGAAGGTGACCTCCTTGACCGCCACCGGCCGGTCCAGCCGCAGGTCGGTGGCCAGCCAGACGACGCCCATGCCGCCGCGGCCCAGCACCTCCTGCAGTGCGTAACGCCCCGCGAGCAGGCGGTCGGCGGACGGCTCCGCGGTCATGGGCGGACGGTACGCCGGGGCGGGCGTCGCTGCGCCCGATCGCGCGCGGGAACCGAGGGGCTTGTCGGCTCCGGACAGGCCGCGCATGCTCGGTCGTACCGGTCGTCCGAGGGCACCGGCGCCCTCGGACGACCGGTTCGAGGAGGCCTACATGACCGAGCAGGCCGAACACGTCGACCAGCCGCAGGCGCGGGGGCCACGCGTCGTGGTGGGTGTGGACGGCTCGGCAGGAGCGCGGGCCGCGCTGCGGTTCGCCGTCGAGGACGCCGTCCGCCGCGGCGTGCCCGTCGAGGCGGTCATCGCCCACCGCCCGCCCGAGGCCTGGATGGACTTCGACGCGATCGGTGAGTTCTCCTACGACGAGGCCGAGGCCGAGGCGGTGCAGCGCGCGGAGCGGTTCATCGCCGAGGTCCTCAGCGACGTCCCCGCGCCGCACCCGGAGATCCACGTGACCGCCGTCCTCGGCTCGGCGGCGGACGCGCTCATCCGGGAGTCGGTCGGCGCGGACCTGCTGGTGGTCGGCAGCCGGGGGCACGGCGGGTTCTCCAGCATGCTGCTCGGCTCGACGAGCATGCAGTGCACCCTGCACGCGTCGTGCCCGGTGACCGTCGTCCACTCGCCCGAGTCGCACCGGGAGCGGCTGCACCTGCGGCGCCACCACGACGGGGAGCGGGTGCAGGCCCGGCGCAGGCGGTTCCGCGGGGCCACGGCCGACTTCACCGGACCCTGACGGCCCCCTTGCAGGGTCCCGCCGCGAGCCGGGTGACGTGCTGGAACGGCCCCGCGTCAGGGTCCCGTCCCGAGCGTGCGAGGGATGGGGGGACGCGGGGTCCTTCCTCAGTCCGGGGAGCCCAGCCAGCGGCGCAGCACGTCGTCCTCACGGCGCAGCACGACCATCGCCAGCTCGCGGACGGCCGCCTCGGCCTGCCGCCCGACCAGAGGCGCGTCGACCTCCGCCTCCCCGGTGACCGTCGACCGGGTGCCGTCGGCGGTCGCCCGCAGCCGCCGCTCACCGCGCACCGCCGCGGTCCGGCCGAGGATGCGTGACTCGACCAACAGGACGGCCCGGTGCCCCCCGTCGCCGTCGACCGTCCAGTTGCGCCGATCGGCGACGGCGACCTCGCGGCCGACGAAGCGGGTGAACACCGCCGGGACGCCCAGCGTGGGGACGACGAGCCGCAGCGCGGTGCTCGGGTTGCCACTGTCGGGAGTGCTCTCCAGCGACTCGAGCCGCGCGCCGAGGGCCTGCGCGTAGTCGCGGAGGAAGGCCTCGTCGGTCAGGACGGCGAGGACGTCGTCCGGGGCGGCCGGGAACGTGGCGGTGTGGTCGATGGGCACGCGCCATCCTGCGACGGCCGGCGCGTCCGCGCCCGTCGAGGCGGAACCGGAGAGGACGCCGACCCGGCCCACACGCCTCCCCTCCCGGCGCTACCGTCGCGCCGTGCCGGCCAGGCTGTACGCGTACCTGAGCTACCCCGATGCCGCAGCCGCCCTGCTCTGGCTCGAGGCGGTCGGCTTCACGACGGTCCGGCGCCAGGACGGCGACGACGGCTCGATCCAGCACGCCGAGGTGCGGCTCGGCGACGCCGTCGTCATGGTCGCCAGCGACGACGCCCCGTACACGAAGCCGGCGTTGGCCGGCCGGTCCACCGGGCAGGGCCTCTACCTGCTGGTGGACGACGTCGACGCGATCCACGCCCGCGCGCTCGCCGCCGGCGCCGCCGAGGTCTTCGCGCCGGAGGACACCGAGTGGGGCACCCGTCGCGCCCGCGTGCTCGACCCGGGCGGCACGGAGTGGAGCTTCGGCACGTACGAGCCCGGGGCCGGCTGGTAGCGGGGCCGCCGACCGCTCACCTCCGGGAGGTGGTGGGCAGGCGACGGGCGACGGCCGGGACGACGATCGCCGCGGCCACGAGGTGGGTGACCATCAGCAGCACCCGGGTGTCGGTCGTGGCGTCGGCGACCACGTCGGGGACCAGCGACAGCGCGGTGAGCACCCCGGTCGTGCGCACGAAGGTGCTGCGCGGCCGGCGGGCGCGGCGGGCGAGCACGGCGGCCAGCACCACGCCGACCAGGGCGAACACGACGGTCAGCACGGCGAAACCGGACACCGGGATGGGCGCCCCGCTGACGTCGAGGCTGATCCCGGCGGCGGACCCCGCGGCGGCGACGGTGCTCGTCGCGAGGGCGGCGACCGCCGTGGCGGCCAGGCCGGCGCCGACGACGGAGCCGGTGCCGCGGCGGGTGGTGGTGGTCAGCGTGGCGGTCATGACGTCCTCCGAGGGGAACGGCCGGCTCGGTACCGGCCTCTCACCCAGACGTCGAACGGCCGCGGCCCGGATCGACACGGTCGCCGGATCTCCCTCCGCGGCCCCCCACAGCCGCCGATCGGTCAGCCGGAGCAGGCCGGACGCCGCGACCTGCGCCCCGACGACCAGGGGCCCCAGCAGCGCCACCGCCGGCCTGCGGAGCGCCCGGGCCGCGCGCGTCGCAAGCACGCTCGCGCGCGGACCGGGCGTCCGCTCGTCCACTCGTCCTCGTGGATCGGACCAGGCGGTCAGGACCCTCCCCGCAGCTCCCGGCGGAGGATCTTCCCGGTGACGGTCTTGGGCAGCTCGTCGACGAGCTCGACGCTGCGCGGGTACTTGTAGGCCGCCATGCGCTCCTTGCAGTGGGCGATGAGCTCCTCGGGCGTGGCCGAGACCCCCGGCCTGAGGCTGACGAACGCCTTCACCGTCTCCCCGCGCTTCTCGTCGGGGACCCCGACGACCGCGGACTCGCGGACCGCCGGGTGCTCGGCCAGCACGTCCTCGACCTCGCGCGGCCAGACCTTGTAGCCCGACGCGTTGATCATGTCCTTCTTGCGGTCGACGATGAACACCCAGCCCTCGGGGTTCATGAAGCCGACGTCGCCGCTCTTGAGCGCCCCGCCGGGCAGGTTGGCTTCGGTCTCGTCGGGCTTGCCCCAGTAGCCGGCGACCACCTGCGGGCCGTCGGCGACGATCTCGCCGATCTCACCCAGCGGCAGGTCCTTCCCGTCGTCGTCCTGGATGCGGACGATCGTGTTGGGGGCCGGCACCCCCACCGACAGCGCGCCGGAGGTCGGGTCGACCGGCGACGGGGCACCGAAGGGCGTGACGGTCATCGGTGACGTGGTCTCGGTCAGCCCGTAGGCGTTGTGCACCTGCTTGCCGGTCGCCTGCAGGAACCCCTTCTCGGCGGTGGGTGAGATCGCCGCACCGCCGGAGTAGATCGACGTGAACGAGGAGAAGTGGTCCTTGGTGAAGCCCGGGGCGTTGAGCAGCGCGCTGAAGGCGGTGATCGCGCCGATGGTGAACGCCGGCCGGTGCTCGAGGAAGGCGTCGAGCACGACCTGTGGCTCGAACCGGTAGGCCAGCACCAGCGGCGCCGGCACCAGCATGCTGACCGCGATGTGCCCGATCAGCCCGGTGATGTGGAACAGCGGGGCGATGCCGAAGATGGCGCCGTCCCGCCCGGCGCGCACCCAGTCGCGGTAGACCTGCGCGGTGAACACGACGTTGCGGTGGGTGTTCATGGCGCCCTTGGGCACCCCCGTCGTCCCCGAGGTGTAGGTCAGGAACGCGACGTCGTCGGGGCCCAGCTGCACCGGGGGCGGGGTCTGCCCGCGGTGCTCGGCCATGAACTCGCCGAGGTCCGTCGTCCCCTCGTGCCGCTGCCGGCTGATCCCCGCGAACAGCCGCTCGTCGTCGCGGGTCTGGAAGTCCAGCTCGCTGGTCGTGAGCACCAGCCGGACGTCGGTGTCGGGCACGACGTCGCGGGCGACCTGGTCGTACAGCGACTCCAGGGACACCAGCACCGTGGCCCCGGAGTCCTTGAGCAGGTAGGAGAGCTCGCGGGCCCGGCTCATCGGGTTGATCGAGACCATGATCCCGCCGGCCTTCCAGGCCGCCACCATCGCGATCACGAACTGCGGGACGTTCTGCAGGTAGACGGCCAGCCGGTCGCCGGGGGAGAACCCGTTGGCGAGCAGGCCGCTGGCCAGGGCGTCGCTGAGCTCGTCGAGCTCGCGGCGGCTGACGACCCCGTCGAAGTACCGCAGCGCGTCGCCCGCGGGGTCCCGGTCCAGCCCCGCGCGGAACATGCTCAGGGCGTCGTCGAACTCGATCTCGTAGTCGGCCGGCTGGTCGCCGTAGAGCGCCAGCCA
>DASQXT010000472.1:0-8822 GCA_035639575.1 Geodermatophilus sp. | reverse complement strand
CGCGGCGGTCAGCGACGGTGCACCGGCACGGCTGGCAGCGGCCGGAGGCGTCGCGCTGCTGGGCCTCGGCGTGCTCGGCGCCCTGGCACCGCTGCGGGCCCAGGCGGTGCAGCGGGCGCTCGACCGCGGGACCGGCGTGGCCGTGCCGCGGCTGGCGCTGCTGGTCACCGCCGTCGTCGTCGCCGTGGCCGGTGCGGGGCTCGTGGCGGTGCTCAGCCCCCGCTGACCGGCTGCTCGACGATGCCGAGCCGGTCGAGCAGGACGAGGAAGACCGCGGCGAAGTCGTTGTCGGCCACCTCGCGCTGCACCCGCTCCCAGTCGACCTGCTCGCGCAACGCCCGGGCCACCGGCAGCAGCCGCCCGTAGTCGCAGTAGTGCTCGTCGAGCGCCATGAGCTTGGTGACGACGATGTCGGTGGCCTCCAGCACCGGCATGTGCACCGAGAGCACCGGCATGTCCTCGGCCCGGTCGATGAGGTCCTGCTCCACCGGGACGCCGCACGTGCGCCACAGGACGTCGATGAACGAGTTGCCCTGGACGACCTTGGTCAGCCAGTCCTCGGCCGGGTCGACGACCTGCAGCCCCGCCTCGGCCAGCACCTTGGCCGCCCGTTCGGCCTCCGCCGCCGGCACCAGGAAGTCCGCGTCGTGGTCGGGTTCGGGCGCCCCGCGGACCCAGGCGGCGTAGCCACCGCACAGCGCGAAGGGGACGTCGCCCTGTTTGAGCGCGACGGCGACGCGCTTGAGGAGGTCACGGATCTCGTCGCGGTCCGAGGGCTGCACGCACAGCCTGCTACCCGGGGTTCGCCCTCCGGAACACGGCGGTGTGGACGGCGGCGCGCGGGGCACAGGAGCCCTCGTGCGGATCGCGACCTTCAACATCCTCCACGGGCGCTCGCCGGTCGACGACCGGGTCGACGTCGAGCGCCTGGCCGCCGCCGTGAAGGCCCTGGACGCCGACGTCCTGGGGCTGCAGGAGGTGGACCGGGACCAGCCGCGGTCGATGAACGCCGACCTCACCGCCGTCGCCGCCGAGGCCATGGGGGCGGTGGGCTCGCAGTTCGTCGCGGCCCTCTCGGGCACCCCGGGCGGCACCTGGATGGCCGCCACCGGCGAGGAGCAGCCGGGGTCGGCCAGCTACGGCATCGCGCTGCTGTCGCGCTACCCGGTGGTGTCGTGGCGGGTGGTGCGGCTGCCCGCGCTGCGCAGCCGGGTGCCGGTCTGGTTCCGCGGCGCCCCGCGCCCGAAGCTGGTCGGCGACGAGCCCCGGGTCGCCGTCGCCGCCGTCCTGGAGGGGCCCTCGGGGCAGTTGACCGTCTGCAACACGCACCTGTCGTTCGTGCCGGGGTGGGGCGCGCTCCAGCTGTCGAAGCTGGTCCGCTCGCTGACCGGCACCCGCGAGCCGCTGGTCCTCATGGGCGACCTCAACATGCAGGCCGGGCAGGCGGTGCGGGTCAGCGGTCTGCAGCCCCTCGCGGCGGCCACGACGCCGACCTTCCCGGTGGACGAGCCGAGCCGGCAGCTGGACCACGTGCTGGCCCGCGGGCCCATCGCCGCGAGCGGTCCGGCCGAGGCCGTGCGGCTGCCGCTGTCGGACCACCGCGCCCTCGTCGTCCCCTGCGCCCCCGCCTGAAAGAGGACCCGCCTGCCCCCCACCACTCGCGAGCCCGCGGCGGCCCCCTGCAGGCGGGCCGGACAGGCTGGTCCGCTCATGCGTTCTTGACGGCGTCGGCCCCCTCGAGGCCGAGCTCGCGGACCGACACCTCGCGCATCTCGACCTTGCGCACCTTGCCGGTGACCGTCATGGGGAAGCCGTCGACGATCTTCACATAGCGCGGGATCTTGTAGTGGGCCAGCTTGCCGCTGCAGAACTCGCGCAGCGCCTCGGGGGTGAGCGGCTCGGCGCCCTCGCGCAGCCGCACCCAGGCCATCAGCTCCTCGCCGAAGCGCTCGTCGGGCACCCCGATGACCTGGGCGTCGACGACGTCGGGGTGGGTGTAGAGGAACTCCTCGACCTCGCGCGGGTACACGTTCTCGCCGCCGCGGATGACCATGTCCTTGATCCGGCCGACGATGTTGAGGTAGCCCTCGGCGTCCATGACGGCGAGGTCGCCGGTGTGCATCCAGCGCGCGGTGTCGATGACCTCGGCGGTCTTCTCCGGCTCCTCCCAGTAGCCCAGCATCACCGAGTAGCCGCGGGTGCAGAACTCCCCCGGCGTCCCGCGCGGCACCGTCAGCCCGGTCTCGGGGTCGATGACCTTGACCTCCAGGTGCGGGTGCACCCGGCCGACGGTCGAGGTGCGCCGGTCCAGGTCGTCGTCGGCGCCGGTCTGGGTGGAGACCGGTGAGGTCTCGGTCATGCCGTAGCAGATGGTCACCTCGGTCATCCCCATCTCCGAGACCACCCGCTTCATCACCTCCACCGGGCACGGCGAGCCGGCCATGATGCCGGTGCGCAGGCTGGAGAGGTCGTAGGAGGCGAAGTCGGGCAGGGCCAGTTCGGCGATGAACATCGTGGGGACGCCGTAGAGCGAGGTGCAGCGCTCGTCCTGCACGGCGCGCAGCGTCGCGGCCGGGTCGAAGCCGGGTGCGGGGATCACCATCGTCGCGCCGTGCGAGGTGGCCGCGAGGTTGCCCATCCCCATGCCGAAGCAGTGGTAGTAGGGCACCGGGATGCAGATCCGGTCGGCCTCGGTGTAGCCGCAGCCCTCACCGACGAAGAAGCCGTTGTTGAGCAGGTTGTGGTGGGTGAGGGTGGCGCCCTTGGGGAAGCCGGTCGTGCCCGAGGTGTACTGGATGTTGATCGGGTCGTCCGCCGAGAGCTGGGTCTCCCGCTCGGCCAGCAGACCGCGGTCGCCGGCCCGGCCGGTGGCCACCAGCCGCTCCCACTCCGGAGAGCCGAGGAAGACGACCTCGCGCAGGTCGGGGCAGCGGTCGCGGACCTCGTCGACCATCGCGCGGTAGTCGCTGGTCTTGAAGTCCGGCGCGCTCACCAGCACCGAGATGCCGGCCTGCTCCAGCACGTAGGCCAGCTCGTGGGTGCGGTAGGCCGGGTTGATGTTGACCAGGATCGCGCCGAGCTTCGCCGTCGCGTACTGCACGAAGGCCCACTCGGCGCAGTTCGGCGCCCAGATGCCGACCCGGTCGCCCTTGACGACGCCCAGGGCGTCCAGCCCCAGGGCCACGGCGTCGACCTCGGCGACGAACTGCGGGTAGGTGAAGCGGCGGCCGGTGGCGCACTCGACGAGCGCCTCGTGGTCGCCCACCCGCGCCGCCGTCCGGTCGAGGTCGGCCCCGATCGTGTCCCCGAGGAGGGGCACGGTCGAGGTGCCACTGCTGTAGGACGGCAGCGCGGGCTGGGTCATGCTCTTCCTCCTGGATGTCGGCCCTCCTGCAGGGGCCCCGGCCCCATCCCGGGTCCCGCCCCGAGCTTGCGAGGGGTGGGGAGGACGGGGTCCTCTTACGAGCTGCGGGGGCAGGGGGGTTCTTCGACTACTCGCCCGCCTGGACGCCGGCCCGGTTGGGCTTGTCGGTCGGGTGGGCGTACCGGAGGCGGCTGGGCGGCAGCGGGAAGTCGTGGTCCTCACCGAAGGGCGACAGCGGGCCGGCGGACTCCGCGAGGAACTCGGTGACCGGCGCACCGCCCTCGTCGTTCTGCCCCCAGGTGGGCTCGACCAGGTGCTCGTGCTTGGGGTTCCGCTTGGCCATGTGCCGTGTCCTCCGTCGTTCCGGGTCCGCGCGAGGCACCTCCCGGCGCCCGCGTCCGTCGTGCATCTTGGCGGAAGCAATACCCCGGACGCACGCAGTACGCCCCGTCCGGTCAGTGGCGGCGCACCGCCCGGGCGCCGAAGAGCGTGGGGAGGCCGTCCGCGGTGAGCACCCACTCCCGCGACCCGACGGGGGCGGCGCGCACCACCGCGTCGTGCAGCTGCTGGACCGTGCGGGTGCGCCAGACCGCGGTGCTGGTCAGCCGCAGCCGCACCGGCTCGGCCAGGGGGTCGAGCTCGTCGTAGCCCTCGGGCTCGAACGACAGCACCGCGGGCCCCGCGATGCGCAGCACGCCGGTCTGCCACGGCACCGTCTGCAGCGCCCGCTGCCAGCGGTGGTGCCGGGCCAGCGCGCCGGCCCCGGCGGCGGCCGCCACCGAGCCCACCATCACCAGCGCGAGGACGACGAGGCCGGCCAGGGGCACCCGCTGCCCCGAGTCGCGGGCGATGGTGACCGCGGCGGCGCCGAGCAGCACCCCGAGGACGACGGCGATCAGCCCGCCGACCAGCCAGCGCAGCGCCCCGGCCTGGTAGCCGGTCAGCGCCGTGCGGGTCTGGGGGTCGTCGGCGGCCGGGATCACGTCTCCATGCTGGCAGGGGCGTCGGCGGGGACGGCGACGTAACGTGGACCGGATGTCCTCGCCCGCCCCCGCGACGCTCGCCTCCTGGCTGCGCACCCGCAGTGACGAGCAGCTGGCCGCACTGCTGGCCGCCCGGCCCGACGTGGCCCGCCCCGCGCCGTCCGACGTCGTGGCCCTCGCCAGCCGGCTGGCCGTGCCCGTGTCGGTCGACCGCGCCCTCGACGAGCTGGACGCCGCCACGCTGCAGGTGCTCGACGTGGTGCTGCTCGCCGACACCGACGGGGTCGACGCCGCCGACCTGCCCGCCGCGCTACCCGCGGTGCCCGACGACGTGCTGCAGGGTGCGGTCGACCGGCTCACCACGCGGGCGCTGCTGTGGGGGGACGACGTCCTGCACGCCCCCGAGCCCGTGCGCCGCGCCGTCCGCTACCCGGCCGGCCTGGGACGGCGGGCGAGCGAGCTGCGGCTGACGCTGCCGACCGACCTGCCGAAGGCGCTGGCCGAGCTGGCGGCCGAGGAGCGCGACGTGCTGGAGCGGCTGGCCGGCGACCGCCCGGTGGGCCACCTCCCCGACACCGACGGCAGCGCCGCCTCCCCGGCCCGGCGGCTGCTGCAGCGCGGGCTGCTGGCCCGCATCGACGCGCTCAACGTGGAGCTGCCCCGCGAGATCGGGCTGCAGCTGCGCGGGAGCCTGCCCTACGGCCCGCCGCGGGTGCGTCCGGAGCCGGCCGTCGTCGAGCGCGACCCGGCCGTCGTCGACCGGCAGGCCGCCGGTGCCGCGATGGAGGCCATCGGGCGGATCGGCGAGCTGCTGACCCTGCTCGAGGAGGAGCCGGCCGGGCTGCTGCGCAGCGGGGGCGTCGGCGTCCGCGACCAGAAGCGGCTGGCCCGCGCCCTGCACGTGCCGGAGCCCGAGGCCGGCTGGCTGCTGGAGCTGGCCTACGCGGCCGGCCTGCTCGACGTCGGCGGCCCCCACCGCGACGAGTGGCTGCCCACCCGCGCCTTCGACCTGTGGCGGGAGCAGGAGCTGCCCGACCGGTGGGGGACGCTGGCCGCAGGCTGGCTGGCCGCCGTCCGGCTGCCGTCCCTGGCCGGGCAGCGCGACGTCTCGGGCAAGGCGGTCAACGCCCTGTCCCCCGACCTGGTCCGGCACACCGCTCCGGCGATCCGCCGGTCGGCGCTGGCCGCGCTGGCCGAGTACCCGGAGGGCTCCGGGCTGGCGCCCGACGACCTGGTCGCGCTGCTGCGCTGGCGCACCCCGCGGCGGGCCGACCGGCTGGCCCCGGTGCCCGACCTGCTGGCCGAGGCCGCGCGGCTGGGCGTCGTCGTCGGCGGGGTGCTGTCCGGCGGCGGGCGCGGGCTGCTGGCCACCGGCGAGGACGGCGCGGCGGACGGCATGCGCGGGCTGCTGCCCGACCCGGTCGACCACGTGCTGGCCCAGCCCGACCTGTCGCTGGTGGCGCCCGGCCCGCTGGTGGCCGAGCTCGCCGACACCCTCGCCGTCGTGGCCGACGTCGAGTCCTCGGGCGGGGCGACGGTGTTCCGGGTGTCGGAGGCCAGCGTGCGCCGCGCCCTGGACTCCGGCTGGTCGGCCACCGACCTGCACGAGTTCTTCGCCCGCGCCTCGCGGACGCCGGTGCCGCAGGCCCTCGACTACCTGGTGGACGACGTCGCCCGCCAGCACGGCCGGTTGCGGGTGGGCGCGATCGAGAGCTACGTGCGCTCCGACGACCACGGGCTGCTCTCCCAGGTCCTCAACGACCGGCGCACGGCCACCGCGGAGCTGCGCCGCCTGGCGCCCGGGGTGCTGGTCAGCGGGCTGGGGGCCGACGAGGTGCTGACCGTGCTGCGCGGCGCGGGCTACGCCCCGGCCGGCGAGTCCCCCGGCGGCACCGTCCTCACCCGCCCGCCGGCGCGGCCGCGCGCCGCGGGCCGCCGTCCCGGTGGGTCGGCCCCGCAGGCGCCGCGGCCGCTCACCGGCGACGAGGTGGCCGCCACGGTGCGGGAGGTCCGCGCCGGGGACGCCGCCCTGGCCGCCCGCCGCGGCGAGGCCGTGCGGCAGGTCCCCGGGGTCACCACGGCCGGCACGCTGGAGCTGCTCTCGCGGGCGGTCCGCGAGGGCGTGCCGGTGTGGCTGGGCTACGTCGACGCCCAGGGCAGCGGCAGCCAGCGCGTCGTCCAGCCGGTGTCGCTGGCCGGCGGCTTCCTGCAGGGCTACGACGAGCGCCGGGGGGAGAGCCGGACGTTCGCCGTCCACCGGATCACCTCGGTGGCGCTGGTGGAGGACGAGGAGCGGGCCGCGTCGTCCTGACGTCTCGCGCGCGTGAACCGCTTGCCTTCCGCAACGGTCGACACGACCCTCCTCCTGCATGGGGACCGAGGGGAGCACCGCCGAACAGCTGGCCACGGCGCTGGGGACGGTGCTGGGGATCGACGACGTGCCCGTCCGGCTGCGGGCCTGGGACGGCTCCGTGGCCGGCCCGCCGGGCGCTCCGGTGGTCACCGTCCGCGACCCGCGGGCGCTGCGGCGCCTGGTCTGGTCGCCGGGGCAGGTCGGCCTGGGCCGGGCCTACGTCGTCGGGGAGCTCGACGTGGAGGACGACGTCGTCGCCACCCTGGCGGCCCTGACGACGGCCGGGTGGGCCGCCACCGGTGAGCGCCCCCAGGCCCCGACGGTGCGGCAGCGCGCCGGCCTCCTGGGCACCGCCGCCCGGCTCGGGGCCCTGGGGCCGCCTCCTCCGCGGCCGCCGCAGGAGGTGCGGCTCCGCCGGTCCGCGCGCCGGCACACCCGGACCCGGGACGCCGCCGCGATCGCCCACCACTACGACGTGGGCAACGACTTCTACCGCCTCGTCCTCGGCCCGACGCTGGTCTACTCGTGCGCCGTCTGGGACTCCCCCGGCACCGGCCTGGACGCCGCGCAGGAGGCCAAGCTCGACCTGGTCTGCCGCAAGCTCGCCCTGCGCCCGGGCGCCCGGCTGCTCGACGTCGGCTGCGGCTGGGGCAGCCTGGCGGTGCACGCCGCCCAGCGGTACGGGGCCGACGTCGTCGGGGTGACCATCTCCACCGAGCAGGCGGCGCTGGCCCGCGAGCGGGTCGCCGCCGCCGGGCTCGCCGACCGGGTGGAGATCCGGGTCCAGGACTACCGCGACGTCCCCGACGGCCCGTTCGACGCCATCAGCTCGATCGGCATGGCCGAACACGTCGGCGCGGGCGGGATGCCGGCGTACGTCGCCACCCTGCGCGACCTGCTCCGCCCCGGCGGCCGGCTGCTCAATCACGCCATCGCCCAGAACGAGGGGGACCCCCGCTCCCGCAACACCTTCATCACCCGGTTCGTCTTCCCCGACGGGGAGCTGCTCCGGCTGGGCGACACGGTCGCCGCGCTGGAGGCCGGGGGTCTGGAGGTGCTCGACGTCGAGGCGCTGCGCCGGCACTACGCGCTCACCCTGCGGGCCTGGCTGGAGCGCCTGGAGAAGAACTGGGACGCCGCGGTGGCCGCCAGCGACGAGGGGCGGGCGCGGGTGTGGCGGCTCTACATGGCGGCCAGCTCCCTGGCGTTCGAGACCGGGCGGCTGGGGGTGAACCAGGTGCTGGCCCGGCGTCCCGGCGGTGAGGAGCCGCCGCTGCGCCTGCGCGACTGGCGGTGAGCCCAGGTCACACGCTCAGCGGGAAGGGGCTGTCGGCCCCCGTGGTTACCGTGTCGGAGGCCCCGCGTGGCCGCCGTCCCCTCCCGCCTGCCGAAAGGTCCCCGTGACTGACGGACCCCTCATCGTCCAGTCGGACAAGACGCTGCTGCTCGAGGTCGACCACCCGGCCGCCCGCGAGTGCCGCGCGGCCATCGCGCCGTTCGCCGAGCTCGAGCGCTCCCCCGAGCACGTGCACACCTACCGGGTGACCCCGCTGGCGCTGTGGAACGCGCGCGCCGCCGGGCACGACGCCGAGCAGGTCGTCGACGCGCTGGTCCGCTACTCCCGCTACCCCGTGCCGCACGCGCTGCTGGTCGACGTCGCCGACACGATGGACCGCTTCGGCCGGCTGACCCTGCAGAACGACCCGGTGCACGGGCTGGTCCTCACCAGCTCGGACCGGGCGGTGCTCGAGGAGGTCGTCCGCAGCAAGAAGGTCGCCCCGATGGTGGGCGCGCGGATCGACGGCGACACCGTCGTCGTCCACCCCTCGGAGCGCGGCCGGCTCAAGCAGGCGCTGCTCAAGGTCGGTTGGCCGGCCGAGGACCTCGCCGGCTACGTCGACGGCCAGGCGCACCCGATCGAGCTGGCACAGGACGGCTGGCACCTGCGCGACTACCAGCAGGAGGCCGTCGAGGGCTTCTGGTCGGGCGGCTCGGGCGTCGTCGTCCTGCCGTGTGGTGCCGGTAAGACGCTGGTCGGCGCCGCGGCGATGGCCGAGGCCAAGGCGACGACGCTGATCCTGGTGACCAACACCGTCTCCGGGCGGCAGTGGAAGCGCGAGCT
>DASQXT010000471.1:0-3854 GCA_035639575.1 Geodermatophilus sp. | reverse complement strand
ACCGCCACGACCGAACCGGCCACCGCGGCGCCGGGCGGCACGACCGAGCCACCCGGCACCACCGAGGCGGCCGGCGTCCGGACGGACCCCGCGACGGCTCCGGCCGCCGCCCGACGACCGGCGGACGACGGCCCGGTCGTGCCCACCGGGCAGTCCACGCCGCGGCCGCGACCCGCAGCCGCTGCCGCGCGCGCGGACGCCCCGCCCGGGCCGCCGGCCGCGCCGCCCGCCACCGCGGTCGACGTCGCGACGCGACCCGCCCCGGTGCCCGAGACGCGGTCCACGGGGACACCCGCCGAGCCGTCGTCCGCCGCAGGACCGGCGCCGTCCGCGACGCCGACCCCGGAGCCGACCCCCACGGCGACGCCGCCCGCAGGCCCGGCCGCGCCGTCCGCCACGGCGTCGGCGTCCCCCTGCCCCGAGGACCGGCCGCACCGGACCGGCGGCCACCGTGGCTGAGGAGGTCGCGCCGCAGCAGCCGGCGTTCGAGCTCGGCACCGACGGCCCGTCCGTGGTGGTCGTGGGCTTCGACGGGTCGCCGCCCTCGGTGCGGGCCGGCGCGTACGCCGCCGGGGTCGCCCGTCGCGAGGGCGCCCGGCTGGTCGTGGTCCACGTCGAGACCCCGCCGGTGATGGCCCTGCTCTCCCCCGACCAGCCGTGGCCCATCCACGAGACCATGGCGCAGCGGACGGCCGACCTGCGCACCCAGGTGGAGGACGACGCCGCGCACGCCGGGGTCCGCGCCGAGTTCGTCGCCGTGCGCGGCGAGCCCGGAGCCCAGCTGTGCCGCCTGGCCACGCAGCTGCGCGCCGACCTCGTCGTGGTCGGGGCCTCGGCCCGGGTGGGGCACCGCCTCCTCGGGTCGCTGGGCAACCGCCTGGTGCGCAGCGGCCGCTGGCCGGTCGTCGTCGTCCCCTGACCGGGACCGGGGGGATCGACCACCGCCTCGCTTGTGCCGGTCGGTGCACCCTCCTAGCCTCCTGCCCCGTGACCCCCGTCACCGGGAACGCCGAGGCCAGGAGGCTGCGATGAAGAAGCTCATCAACGACCCCGCGGACGTCGTCCCCGAGGCGTTGCGCGGTCTGGCCCTGGCCCACCCCGAGCTGCGGGTCGACCACGAGAACCGCGTCGTGTTCCGGGCCGACGCGCCGGTGCGGGGCAAGGTCGGCCTGGTCTCCGGCGGCGGCTCGGGGCACGAGCCGATGCACGCCGGGTTCGTCGGGACGGGGATGCTCGACGCGGCCTGCGCCGGGGAGGTGTTCACCTCGCCGGTCCCCGATCAGGTGTCCGCGGCGACCCACGGCGTCGACGGCGGCGCAGGGGTCCTGCACATCGTGAAGAACTACACCGGCGACGTCATGAACTTCGAGATGGCCGCGGAGCTGGTGGCCGCCGAGTCCGACACCGAGGTCGTCGCGGTGGTCACCGACGACGACGTCGCCGTCCAGGACAGCCTCTACACCGCCGGGCGGCGGGGTGTCGGCGTCACCGTCCTCGTCGAGAAGCTGGCCGGCGCCGCGGCCGAGGAGGGCCGGCCGCTGGCCCAGGTCGCCGACATCGCCAAGCGGGTCAACGCCAACGGCCGCAGCATGGGCATGGCGCTCACCTCCTGCACCGTGCCCGCGGCCGGCCGGCCCACCTTCGACCTGCCCGACGACGAGATGGAGATCGGCATCGGGATCCACGGCGAGCCCGGCCGCCGCCGCGTCCCGCTGGCGCCGGCGCGGGAGGTCGCCGAGATGCTCCTCGAGCCGGTGCTGGCCGACCTGGACATGACCGGCGGCGACGGGGTGATCGCCTTCGTCAACGGCATGGGCGGCACCCCGCTGCTGGAGCTCTACCTCATGTACGCCGAGGTGGTCGCCGTCCTGGAGAAGGCCGGGGTCGGGGTCGCCCGCAACCTCGTCGGCTCGTACATGACCAGCCTGGACATGGCCGGCTGCTCGGTCACCCTGCTCAAGGCCGACGACGAGCTGCTGCGGCTGTGGGACGCCCCGGTGCGCACCCCGTCCCTGCGCTGGGGCGCATGAGCGCCGTGGACGCCGCCGCGCTCACCGCCTGGGTCCGGGAGTTCGCCCGGCTGGTGCACGAGCAGCGCGACGCGCTGACCCAGCTCGACGCCGCCATCGGGGACGCCGACCACGGCGCCAACCTCGACCGCGGGATGACCGCGGCCGTCGCCGCCCTCGAGGCCACCCCCTCGGACGACCCCGCCGCCGTCCTCAAGACGGTCGCGACGACGCTGATCAAGACGGTCGGCGGCGCCAGCGGACCGCTCTACGGCACGTTCTTCCTGCGCGCCGCGGGCGCTCTCGACGGCGACGACGGCCGAGCGCTGGCCGCCGCGGTGCGCGCGGGGTACGACGGCGTCGTCGCCCGCGGCAAGGCCGAGCGCGGGGACAAGACGATGCTCGACGCGCTCGGCCCGGCGGTCGACGCCCTCGACGAGGCGCTCGGCTCCGGCGGGCCGCTGGGCGAGGCCCTGGGCGCCGCCGCCGAGGCGGCCGCGGCCGGGCGCGACGCGACCGAGCCGCTGGTCGCCCGCAAGGGCCGGGCCAGCTACCTGGGCGAGCGCAGCGCCGGCCACGTGGACCCCGGCGCGGCCTCGGCGACGCTGCTGGTGCAGGCCGCCGCCACCGCGCTGGCCGGCGAGGGCTGAGCGGTGCCGGTCGGACTGGTGGTGGTGTCGCACAGCCGCGCCCTCGCCGACGCCGCGGTCGAGCTCGCCCGCGGCATGCTGCCCGGCCGCGAGCTCGCCGTCGGCGTGGCGGCCGGGGACGTCGACGGCGGCCTCGGCACCGACGCGACGGCGATCGCCGACGCCGTCACCGCGGCCGACAGCGGGGACGGCGTCGTCGTCCTCATGGACCTCGGCAGCGCCGTCCTCTCCGCCGAGACCGCGCTGGAGCTGCTGGACGACGACGTCCGCGAGCGGGTGGTCCTCTCCCCCGCTCCCCTGGTCGAGGGGCTCGTCGGCGCGGCGGTCACCGCGGCCGCGGGCGCCGACCGGGACCGGGTCGCCGCCGAGGCGCTGCGCGGACTGGCCCCCAAGCAGGCGCACCTCGGCGGCTGACCGGCCCGCACGGTCCCGGGACGGTCGGACCGGGCTGCCACCATGGCGCCGTGCTGTTCGCCGACGTCGTCGCCGCCTCCGCCGCGGTGGCGGCCACCCGCTCGCGCACGGCCAAGGCCGCGGCCATCGCCGACCTGCTGCGCCGCGCGGACGGCGACGAGGTGCGGGCGGTCCCCGCGTGGCTGGCCGGCGAACCCCTGCAGGGCCGGCTCGGCGTCGGCTGGCGCACCCTCGGCCGCCTCGCGCACGACCCGGCCGCCGCGCCGCAGCTGACCGTCGCCGCCGTCGACGGCGCCCTCACCGAGCTCGCCGGCACGACCGGCACCGGGTCGACGGCGCGGCGGGAGGCGCTGCTCGCGCGGCTGTTCACCGCCGCCACCACCGACGAGCAGCGCTTCCTCGTCCGGCTGCTCACCGGCGAGCTGCGGCAGGGCGCGCTCGAGGGCGTCGTCCTCGACGCGATCGCCGCCGCGGCCGGCGTCCCGGCCGCGGCCGTGCGGCGGGCGTTCATGCTGTCGGGCAGCCTGCCCGACACCGCCGCCACCGCCCTGGCCGGCGGGACGGACGCGCTGGCGGCCGTGCACCTGCGGGTGGGCCGCCCGGTGCGGCCGATGCTGGCCGCCCCCGGCTCCTCGCTGGACGCCGTGCTGGCCGACCTCGGCGAGGACGTCACGGTCGAGCACAAGCTGGACGGCGCCCGGATCCAGGTGCACCGCGACGGCGAGGACGTCCGCGTCTGGACCCGCACCCTGCGCGAGGTGACCGACGGGGTGCCCGAGCT
>DASQXT010000470.1:0-2715 GCA_035639575.1 Geodermatophilus sp. | reverse complement strand
CTCATAGCGCGGCGGCCCTTCGACGCCGGTGGCCGGGGGAACCGGGCGGAGGATGCGCCGGGGACCCGACGACAGGGCCTCGAGCAGATCCCGGACGCGGTCGGACGGCTGATCGGCCCAGGCGGCGAGGTCCTCGGCCGTGAGGGCGATCTTGCTCCCGGAGGCCGTGATGAGGTGGTGGAACACGTCGGCGGCCACCTGCACCTGCTGCGGGGACAGGCCGGCCATCACGGCGTCCAGGTGGGACTGGACGATGGTCTGCGCACCACCGAGTTCGGTCAGCGTGTCCCGTCGCAGCACCGCCGAGCCCCGAGCTCGCTCCTCCTCCCACAGCCGGGTGAGCACGAGCTGCAGGTAGGGCGCCTCGATGTCGCTGCGGTCCGCGGGTCCGAGCCCATCGGGGAGGTTTGCTGCTTCACCCATCTGCACGCGGCCGGCGCGTACCTGCTCGAGCAGGGCCTCGACGAGCTCGGGCTCGACGGACATCTGCGTGCCCGATGTGGTGAGTTCGTTGTAGCGCTCCAGGGGGCCCTCGATGGCCTCTCGGGCCGAGTCGCGGTCGAGGTGGGCGAGCCGGAAGTAGTTCTCGAGCAGGTGCGGCACGTGGCCCTCGAACCGGTCGAGAGCGGCGAGAGCGTCCTCGCGGATCGACAGCAGGACGTGCACGTTGAGGTCTCCTGCGGCGAGGACCTCGCCGAGCTCGACGGGCAGTCCTTCGTCAGACGGGTGGTAGAGGAAGTACTCCTCGAACTGGTCGAGGATCAGGTACACCACGGGGATGCTGGCCCGCTCCGGCAGGCCACGTAACCATGCCCCCAGCGGTTCGGTGGATGCCGGCCCGTCGACGCTCGCGCCTGTCGCCCGCAGCGCCCGACAGAGCTCTGCTGTCACCGTCGCGCGCGGCGGCCCGCTCCAGTCGCGTACGTAGGCCACGGCCGCGCGGCGCAACCCGAGGTCGTCGTCCTCCTCACCGATCAGGTGCAGTCGCGGCACGACCCCCGCACGCAGGACCGACGTCTTGCCGACCCCGCTCGGCGCGTACAGCAGCGTCAACCGGGCCGCCACCAGGTTGGCCGCGATGAGCTCGATCTCGTTCTCGCGCCCGAAGAAGAACGCGGCGTCGTGCTCGTGGAAGGGCACCAGCCCGACGTACGGGCAGGCCGGGACGGCGTCCTCGGCGGCCGACTGCCGAGGAGGCCGCGTCGCGCTGGTCACGCCGCCTCCGTCCCCTCAGCCTCGAGCAGCTTCTCGACCTCGGCCTCGATTGCACTGACGAAGTCCTGGCAGGAGACGGGGAGGATGTCGACACCACGCTCGTCCCACGCGCGCTCGTCGATGGGATCCGGGTCGGACTGGATGGCCCAGGAGTTGTACGTCATGCCCTGCTGTTCCGCCCACAGCCGGTACAGCATCACCCGGAGGTTCCAGTCCCGCAGGCTGTAGCCGAGGAAGAGGAAATGGCTGGCCCTCAGCTTCATGCCGAGGTTGACGGGGAACAGCCCGCCGACGTCCGCGCGCGTGAGGTAGTCGATGTAGTGGTCCTCGGTGATGACGTAGCTGTCCAGGTGACTGCGGCGGTCCACCGCGCCGTGGATCTTGGCGATGACGGAGGACCGGTCGAGCCGGAGGTCGTTGTACTTGTTGGGCCGGTCGATCACCGTGACCTTGCCGTCGGCACGGAAATGACGAAAGCGGCCCCGGTCCTTTCCCTCGGCGATGTACGTGACCAGCTCGTACGGCTCGCCCTCGTCGGCGAAGGCCCGCTCGAGCGCGTCGTCGTAGTTGGTCGTGACGAACAGCATGCCGCCGCGGCCGGCCGTGCGAGTGCGCCGGGACATCCGGGCGAGGAACCGGTGCAGACGGGTGGGGGGATAGTCGGCGTCGAAGACGTCGTGGAGCTCGTCGTAGAGCGGCCCCTGACCGGCCAGAGCGGCGACGTACTGGGCCACCTGGGCGAGGTCCCGCGTCTTGATCATCGGGTAGTCCCTCGCCAGCACCGCGGCCAGCTCCGACCCGCTGGGCAGGTAGCGCCCCTGCTTGAAGACGGCATCCGGAGGCCGCTCGCAGAGGTTCACCCCCGCCCCGAGCACCGGGACGACCTTGCCCTTCAGCAGTCGTTTGGCGATGAGCCCGTACACGTCAACCGGGTCGCCGGTCATCTCGCGTCTCCCCCTTGTGGTCACCCGCTCGCATTTCCGCTCGGACCGGGCGACCCCTCACCCTCCGGCTCCGACAACGGAGCAGGAGTTCGGCCGCGTATTGCTGGTCTGTTCGGGCGTTCGACCGCCCGGCGTCACGCCGCCAATCCACACGAGCCGTGATCGACTCCGGGATGAGCGCGCAATCCACGTGGACACCTCCGTCCGAGCGCAAATCATCCGATGTCATGCGGGCTAGAGAGTTCCGCAGGCCGCCTCAGATGCAATGGCGGATGCAGCGTCCTCCCGGAGCGGCGTTCCTTGACGACACATGACCTCCTCAGCACGGGGAGTCATGAGTCTTCTGCGCAGCAGGCGACGAGCCACCGTGCAAGACCTGCGGTCGTCGACGTGCCGACCACTGGCTGCGTCTGGTGACATCTGCGGCGCAGTTCAGCTGGGCCGCGGGAGCCAGCACCCATCCGCTCCTGCGAGCCGGCTACGCCGACGGTCCACCACTCCGGGGACCGCCCGTCGCGGTCGGGATCCGCTGCGCCTCCTGGAGCAGCCACCGCGC
>DASQXT010000469.1:0-6168 GCA_035639575.1 Geodermatophilus sp. | reverse complement strand
CGCGCACGCCCAGCCCCGCGCCGCCGGTGCCGGCCACGGCGACCTCGGTGCCGTGCGGCGTCTCGCCGGTCGCGTCGAGCACCGGCGTCACCCGGTCGAACCCGGCCAGGGCGCGCGGCAGGTCGGCCAGCACCCAGCCGATGGCGCGGATCGGCAGCGCCAGCAGCGTGAACAGGTAGGCGATGGAGACCAGCGCGCCGGGGTCGGTGGCGCCGTCGGCGACGCGGCCGGCGCCGATGAGCAGCACGGCCAGGGTGCCCAGGTTGGGCAGCGCCTCCATCAGCGGGTCGAACAGCCCGCGCACCCGGCCCACGGCGACCAGCCCGTCGCGCAGCTCCTCGGCGCGCTCGGTGAACCGGCGGGTCTCGACGTCCTCCCGGCCGAGGGTCTTCACGACCAGGGCGGCGTCGAAGCTCTCGTGGGCGATCTCGCTGACCTCGGCGCGCAGCTGCTGGGCGCGCCGCATCCGCGGGCTCATCTCCTGCGAGTAGACGGCGTTGACCACGAACACCAGCGGGAAGACGACCAGGCCGACCAGCGCCAACCACGGGTCGGTGGCGACCAGCGCGGCCACGGTGATGCCGATCATCACGACCGCGCCGCACGCGAAGGGCAGCGGCGCGACGAAGAACCAGGACGCCTCGACGTCGGAGTTGGCGTTGGACAGCAGCTGCCCCGTCGGGTGGCGCTGGTGCCAGGACAGCGGCAGCCGCAGGTACTGGCCGGTCACCCGGCGGCGGTACTCGGCCTGCAGCCGGTAGCCCATGACGCCGGCGAACAGCCGCCGGCCGAGGATGCCGAAGATCTTCAGGACGGCGACGCCGAGGATGGCGGCCGCGGCCAGGGTGAGCGCACCGGCGGAGGTGACGCCGTCGTCCAGGGCCGGGAGGACGACGCGGTCGGTGACCCCGCCGAGCACGTAGGCGCTGGCGACGGTCATGCCGCCGTAGAGGCTGCTGGCGAGGAAGGCCAGCGCGAACATGCCCGGCTGCTCGACGATCGCGCGCCCGACGTGGCGCATCCCTCGCCGCACGACGGCGTCTCGGCGGCGGGGCACAGGTCTCCTCGGTGGTGGTGCGGGGCGGCGTACCGACTGTAAGCAGACGCGCTCGGTGAGCGCGCGCTGTTTCCCGGGCGCGCTCCGTCGGTAACCCCGCCCGGTGACCTCCTCTTCCCGGCCACTGGCCGCGCGCGAGCGGGCGGCGCTCGCCGACCTCCTCGAGGAGCTGGGACCCGACGCGCCCACCCGCTGCGAGGGCTGGACGACGGCCCACCTGGCCGCGCACCTCGTCACCCGGGACCGCCGTCCGGACACCGCACCCGGCTTCGCCCTGGAGACGACGCCGGTCGGGGGGCCGTTCGCCGCCTGGTCCCACCACGTGGAGGACCGCCTGCGCGCCGGCACCCGCTACGCCGACCTGGTGGCCCGCGTGCGGTCCGGGCCGCCGCGGTGGCTGCCGGCCTCCTGGCCACCGGTGGCCGCGGTGGTCGACACGGCGGAGTACGCCATCCACCACGAGGACGTCCGCCGGGCCCGGCCGGGCTGGTCCCCCCGCGAGCTCCCGCGGGGTGACCAGGACCGGCTCTGGGGCAACGTCGTCTTCTTCGGCCGGGTCGCCGCCGGCGGGGTGCCCGGGGCGCTGGTGCTGCGCCGCACCGACGCGCCCGGGGTGGAGCGGCGCTACGGCAGCGGCCCGCCGGAGACGGTCGTGGAGGGCGAGCCGCTGGAGCTGCTGCTGTGGGCCAGTGGTCGCCAGGACGTCGCCCGCGTCGAGGTCCGCTGACCCCTACACCGGGTGGTCGGTCTCCCGGCGGACCGGGATGCCGGCGTCGCCGAGGGCGGCCTTGACGTCGCCGATGCGCAGCTTGCCGAAGTGGAAGACGGTCGCGGCGAGCACCGCGTCGGCGCCGGCCTCGACCGCGGGCGGGAAGTGCGCGGTCTCCCCCGCGCCGCCGCTGGCGATGACCGGCACGGTGACCTCGCGGCGCACGGCACGGATCAGCTCGAGGTCGAAGCCCGCTTCGGTGCCGTCGGCGTCCATCGAGTTGAGCAGCACCTCGCCGACGCCGAGCTCGGCGGCCTGCACGACCCACTCGACGGCGTCCCGGCCGGTGCCGCGCCGCCCGCCGTGCGTGGTGATCTCGAAGCCGGAGTCGGTGACCGCGCCGTCGCGGGTGCGGCGGGCGTCGAGGGAGAGCACGAGCACCTGGTTGCCGAAGCGGTCGCTGATCTCGCTGATCAGCTCCGGCCGGGCGACGGCGGCGGTGTTGACCGCGACCTTGTCCGCGCCGGCACGCAGCAGCCGGTCGACGTCGGTCACCGAGCGCACCCCGCCGCCGACGGTGAGCGGGATGAACACGCTCTCCGCGGTCCGGCGGACGACGTCGTAGGTGGTCTCGCGGTCGCCGGAGCTGGCGGTGATGTCGAGGAAGGTGAGCTCGTCGGCGCCCTCGGCGTCGTAGACCCGGGCCATCTCCACCGGGTCGCCGGCGTCGCGCAGGTCGACGAAGTTGACGCCCTTGACCACCCTGCCGGCGTCGACGTCCAGGCACGGGATGACGCGCGCCGCGAGCGTCACGCGACCGCCTCCCGGACGGCGTCGGCCTCGATCTCCACCAACATCGCCGGGTCGAGCAGACCGCTGACCTCGACCATGGCGGTGGCGGGCCGGATCTCGCCGAAGACCTCGCCGTGCACGCGACCGACCTCCTCCCACCGGCTGATGTCGGTGACGTACATCCGGGTGCGGACGACGTCGGCGAGGGTGAAGCCGGCCCGCTCGAGGGCGGTCGCGATGGCGGCGATGGCCTGGCGGGTCTGCGCGGCGGCGTCACCCGGGTGCGCCACGGTGCCGTCGACGACCGACGTGCAGCCGCTGACCCAGGCGCTGTCGCCGCGGACGACCACGCGGCTGTAGCCGATCATCGCCTCCCACGGGCCGCCGGAGCCGAGCCGGACGACGCTCATGCCGCGTCCCGGGTGACGGCCAGCGCCTCGGGCAGCGTGAAGGCGCCGGCGTACAGGGCCTTGCCGACGATGGCGCCCTCGACGCCGACGGCGGTGAGGCCGGCCAGCGCCCGGATGTCGTCGAGCGAGCTCACGCCGCCGGAGGCGACCACCGGGCGGTCGGTGGCGGCGCAGACCTCGCGGAGCAGGTCGAGGTTCGGGCCGCGCAGCGTGCCGTCCTTGGTGATGTCGGTGACCACGTAGCGCGCGCACCCCTCGGCGTCGAGGCGGGCGAGGGTCTCGTAGAGCTCGCCGCCCTCACGGGTCCAGCCGCGCGCGGCCAGCCGGGTGCCGCGGACGTCGAGGCCCACGGCGATGCGGTCGCCGTGCTCGGCGATGGCGCGGGCGCACCACTCGGGCGACTCCAGCGCGGCGGTGCCGAGGTTGACCCGGCGGCAGCCGGTGGCCAGGGCCGCGGTCAGCGACGCGTCGTCCCGGATGCCCCCGGAGAGCTCGACGTCGACGTCCAGCGCGCCGACCACGCGGGCCAGGAGCTCGCGGTTGCTGCCCCGGCCGAAGGCGGCGTCGAGGTCGACCAGGTGCACCCACTCCGCGCCGTCCTGCTGCCACTGCAGCGCGGCCTCCAGCGGGTCGCCGTAGGAGGTCTCGCTGCCGGCCTCCCCCTGCACGAGGCGGACGGCCTGGCCGTCGGCGACGTCGACGGCGGGGAGCAGCTGCAGCTTCGGCACGCTCTCCAGCCTAGGGACCCCGTGCCGGTGGCCGGCGTCACCGGCACCGGCGGCACTGGCCGCCCGGCTGCGGCACCCGGTCCCCGCGGGGTGACAGGGTGGCCGGGTGGAGTTCGCTGACGTCGTCCGCCGGCGGCGCATGGTGCGCGACTACGACCCCGACCGGCCGGTGCCGCCCGCGGTGCGCGAGCGGCTGCTCGAGCACGCGCTGCGCGCGCCGTCGGCCGGCTACACCCAGGGCTGGGCGTTCCTGGTGCTGGAGGACGCCGCCGACCGCGAGCTGTTCTGGTCGGTGACCACCACCGCCGGCGCCCCGGACGGGTGGCTGACCCGGATGCGGCGCGCGCCGCTCCTGGTGGTGCCGCTGTCGTCGAAGGTCGCCTACCTCGAGCGCTACGCCGAGCCGGACAAGGGCTGGACCGACCGCGCCGAGGCCCGGTGGCCGGTCCCCTACTGGGACGTCGACGCCGGAATGGCCGCGCTGCTGATGCTGCTGACCGCGGTCGACGAGGGGCTGGGGGCGTGCTTCTTCGGCGTCCCGGCCGAGCGGGTCGACGCGCTGCGCGCGGCCTTCGGCGTCCCGGACTCGCACCGCCCGGTCGGCGTCGTCTCGGTCGGCTACCCGGGCGCGGAGGACCGCCGGTCGCCGTCCCTGCGGCGCGGCCGGCGCGGCGTCGACGAGGTCGTGCACCGCGGGCGGTGGTGACCGGGCGCCCTGGTTGACTGCGGGCTGTGAGCGACTCCCGCGCCGTCCTGGTCACCGGTGGTTCCCGCGGCATCGGCCGCGCCATCGCGCACGCCTTCGCCGCCGCGGGCGACCGCGTCGCGGTGCACTGGGGCGCCTCGCGGGAGCGGGCCGAGGCGGTGCTGGCCCAGCTACCCGGCGACGGGCACGTGCTGGTGCAGGCCGACCTGGCCGACGCCGACGCGGTGGGCCGGATGGTCGACGAGGCCGCGGCCGCGCTGGGCGGGCTGGACGTGCTGGTCAACAACGCCGGGGTCTTCACCGCCCACCCGCCGCTGTCGGTCTCCTACGAGGAGTGGCAGGCGGCCTGGTCCCGGACGCTGGCGGTCAACCTGCTCGGCGCGGCCAACGCCACCTTCCGCGCGGTGCCGCACCTGGTCGCCGCCGGTGGGGGTGCGGTCGTGAACGTCTCCAGCCGCGGCGCGTTCCGTGGTGAGCCCGACACCCCCGCCTACGGCGCGTCGAAGGCCGGACTCAACGCCTTCGGCCAGTCGATGGCGATCGCGCTGGCCCCGCACGGCATCTCGGTGGGCACCGTGGCCCCGGGCTTCGTGCAGACCGAGATGGCCCGCGAGGTGCTCGACGGACCGGGCGGGGACGCCGTCCGCGCGCAGTCGCCCTACGGCCGGGTGGCCCGCCCGGAGGAGGTCGCCTCGGCCGTTCTGTGGCTGGCCTCCCCGGGCGCGCGGTTCAGCACCGGGACGATCATCGACGTCAACGGGGCCTCCTACCTGCGCAGCTGACGCACACTCGGCCCATGGCGCTGCTCCTGCCCCGCCGTGCGGGCCGGCGCACCAACGTGGGCCTGCTGGCGTTGCTCGTGCTCGCCGGCGGCACCGGCGTGCTGGCCTTCGCCGTCGGGGCGCCCGGCCCGGCGCGGCTGGTGGTCGCGGTGCACGGGGCGGCCGGGCTCGGGCTGCTGCTGCTCGTCCCGTGGAAGACCGTCGTCGTCCGGCGGGCGTGGCGCCGTCCTGCCGGGACCCGCGGCACCGGCGGCGTCCCGCTCGGGGTGGTGACCCTGCTGACGCTGCTCACCGGCGTCCTGCACGCGGCAGGGGTCACCGGGCCGTGGTCCTGGTCGGCCGGCGTCCCGGTGCTGCACGTCCACGTCGCGCTCGGGGTGGCCACCGGCGCGCTGGTCGTCGTCCACGCGTGGGGACGGCGGCAGCGTCCGCGCGCGACCGACCTCGGCCGGCGCGGCCTGCTGCGGGCCGGCGCGCTGGGCGCCGGTGCGGTGGCGCTGTGGAGCGCCGGCGAGGGGCTGCTGCGGCTGACCGGCGCGCCCGGCGCCCGGCGTCGGGCCACGGGCTCGTCCGAGCGCGGCACCGACGATCCGGCTGCCATGCCGGTCACCCAGTGGATCTCCGACGAGGTGCCGGACTCCTCCGCTGCCGTGCTCGTGCTGGCCGCTCCCGGTCGGCGGGTGCGGGTGCCGGTCACCGACCTCGACCGGGGGGACGTCGTCCGTGCGGCGCTCGACTGCACCGGCGGCTGGTACGCCGTCCAGGACTGGCGCGGCGTCCGCCTGGACCGGCTGCTCGCCTCCCTGGACCGGGAGCTGCCGGACGGCGGCAGCGTCGACGTCGTCTCGGTCACCGGGTTCCGGCGCCGGCTGCCGCTGTCCGAGGCGGGCGAGCTCCTGCTCGCCACCCACGCCGCGGGCCGGCCGCTGTCGCCGGGACACGGCGCACCGGTGCGGCTCGTCGCCCCGGGACGGCGGGGCTTCT
>DASQXT010000468.1:0-3518 GCA_035639575.1 Geodermatophilus sp. | reverse complement strand
GGGGATCGGCCGCGGCCGGTGTGGCCGTACCGAGGAGCACGGCGGTCACGAGAGCGGTCAGCAGTCGGCCTGTGCGCGTCGCCATGGCGTGGATCCCTCCGTCGTGGACCCGCGGAGGCTAGGGGTGAGCCAGGGAGGACTGGCAAGGAGCGCTGGGCGACCATCGGTCCGCCGTGGTGGGTCCACGACCCACCGTGGCCTCGTCGGGACGGTGCGTCGTCCTCGGGCCGGCTGCCGCGGCACGGGCTCAGGTCGGCGTCAGCCGGTAGGCGTCGGTGCGGTAGGGCAGGTCGACCAGGTGGCGGCCGCGGGTGTCGGGATGGGTGTCGAGCACCGCCCGCACCTCGCCCAGGAACCGCGCCCGCCGGGCGTCGTCCATCGTGGCGACGTAGCTGCGCGTGGCGATGCCGGCGACCACCTGCTCCGGGCGGAGCCGCTGCACGGTGCCGGAGCGGTGGTGCTCGACCCGCGCGCCGAGCGCACGGGCGAAGGCGTCGACGACGCCCCGGTCGGCCTCGTGGCCGCGCGCCTCGGCGGCCAGTGCCCGGCCGAGGGCGGCCACCCACGGGACCTCCTCGTCGCGGGTGTTCCACACCAGGCCGACCACACCCCCGGGACGCAGCACCCGCCGCAGCTGCACCGCCGCGGGCTCCGGGGCGAACCAGTGCGCGGCCTGCCCGGCGACCACGGCGTCCACGCTGCTGTCGGGCAGCGGCACCGTCTCCGCGTCACCGAGGTGGGTGGCCACCTGCGGGTACCGCGCACGCAGCTCGGCCAGCATCGGCTCGGCCGGGTCGACGGCCACCACCTCGTGCCCGGCCGCGAGCAGGCCACCGGTGAGCAGGCCGGTGCCGGCGCCCAGGTCGAGCACCCGCCGCGGGCGGTCCCCCACCAGGAAGGTCACCGCGTCGGCCGGGTAGCCCGGCCGGTGGGCGGCGTAGTCGGCGGCGACGGAGCCGAACGAGGTCCGCCGCTGCCGCCAGACCTCGGCGTCGGATCCGCCGTCCGGCACGGCGACGGTCAGCTCGCGGGGACGACGTCGCTGTCCGCCGCTGCCTTCTTCGTGGCCTTCCCGGCGGTCGTCTTCTTCGCCGTCGCGGTCTTCGCCGTCGTCGCCTTGGCCGTCGTCTTCTTCGCGACGGCCTTCTTCTTGGTCGCCTTCTTCCTGGTGCTCGGGTTGGCGCGCCGGTCGGCCAGCAGCTCGGCGGCGCGCGCGAGGGTGATGCTCTCGACGTCGTCGCCCTTGCGCAGGCTGGCGTTGGTCTCACCGTCGGTCACGTACGGCCCGAACCGGCCCTCACGGACGGTGATCGCGCCCTGGGTGACCGGGTCGGCGCCCAGTTCCTTGAGCGGCGCCGCGGCGGCCCGGCGCCCCCGCTGCTTGGGCTGGGCGAAGATCGCCAGCGCCTCGTCGAGGGTGACGGTGAACAGCCGGTCCTCGGACTCCAGCGAGCGCGAGTCGGTGCCCTTCTTCAGGTAGGGCCCGTAGCGGCCGTTGAGCGCCTGGATCTCCTCGCCGTCCGGCGCGGTGCCGACCGTGCGCGGCAGGGTCAGCAGCTTGAGAGCGTCGTCGAGGGTCACCGTCTCCGGGGACATCGAGGACAGCAGGCTGGCCGTCCGCGGGCTCTCCTTGCTGCCCTCGGGCACGACGGTGGTGACGTAGGGGCCGTACCGGCCGGCCTTGACCACGACCGGCAGCCCGGACTCCGGGTCGGTGCCGAGCTCGCGGTCGCCCGACGGGGCGGCGAGCAGCTCCTCGACCTTGTCCTGGGTCAGCTCGTCGGGGGCGAGGTCCTCCGGGAGGCTCACCCGGGGACCGTCCTCGCCGCCGACCTGCAGGTAGGGCCCGTAGCGCCCGACCCGGACGACGACCGGCTCGCCGTTCGCCCCGGTGGCCCGCAGCGGGATCGAGTTGACCCCGCGGGCGTCGATCTCCTCCAGCTGCTGGCCGATGACCGACTTGAGGCCGCCGGAGGCGGCGATCCCGCCGGCGTGCCGGCCCTCGCCGCCGAAGTAGAACTCCGTCAGCCAGTCCACCCGGCCCAGGTCCCCGGCGGCGATCTCGTCGAGCTCGTTCTCCAGGGAGGCGGTGAAGTCGTAGTCGACGAGCTGGGCGAAGTGCTGCTCCAGCAGGTTGACCACGGCGAAGGCCACGAAGGTGGGGACCAGCGCGGAGCCCTTCTTCCAGACGTACCCGCGGTCCTGGATGGTCTGCATGATCGACGCGTAGGTGGAGGGGCGGCCGATGCCCAGCTCCTCCAGGCGTGCGACCAGGCTGGGCTCGGTGTAGCGGGAGGGCGGGGTCGTCGTGTGCCCCTTGGCCTCGAGCTCGCGGGTGTCCAGCTGCTGGCCGCGCTCGACCCGCGGCAGCCGACGCTCGGCGTCGTCGCTGCCGTGGTCGTCGTCGCCGGCGGCCGTCTCGTCGCGCGACTCGACGTAGGCGCGGAGGAAGCCGGGGAAGGTGATGGTGCGGCCGCTGGCGGTGAACTCGACCGCCTCGTCGGTGCTGCTGCGCCCGGCCAGCCGGATGCTCACGCTCTGGCCCACGGCGTCGGCCATCTGCGAGGCGATCGTGCGCTGCCAGATCAGCTCGTAGAGCCGGAACTCGTCGCGGGCCAGCTGGCCGGCGAGCTGACCGGGGGTGCGGAAGCTGTCGCCGGCGGGCCGGATCGCCTCGTGCGCCTCCTGCGCGCCCTTGGCCTTCTTCGCGTAGCGGCGGGCCTCGGCCGGGACGTAGGCATCGCCGTACAGCTCGCGGGCCTGGGTGCGGGCGGCGTTGACCGCCTCGTTGGAGAGGTTGGTCGAGTCGGTCCGCATGTAGGTGATGTGGCCGTTCTCGTACAGCCGCTGCGCCACCCGCATCACCTGGGCGGAGGACCAGCCGAGCTTGCGGCCGGCCTCCATCTGCAGCGTCGAGGTGGTGAACGGCGCGTACGGACGTCGCCGGTAGGGCTTCTCGTCGACCCGGCTGACGGTGACCTGCCGACCCTCGAGCCGGGCGGCCAGACCCCGGGCGCCGGCCTCGTCGAGGTGCACGACCTCGCCGGTGACCCGGCCGGTCGCGGGGTCGAAGTCACGGCCGGTCGCGACCCGGCTGTCGTCGACGCTGACCAGGCGGGCGCGCAGGGTCGTCGGCTCCCCCTCGTCGGCGCCGCTGCTCCGGCCGGTGACCGCGAAGGTGCCCTCCAGCGACCAGTAGTCGGCCGAGCGGAAGGCCATGCGCTCCCGCTCCCGCTCGACGACGATCCGGGTGGCCACCGACTGCACGCGGCCGGCCGAGAGCTTGGGGAGCACCTTCTTCCACAGCGCGGGGCTGACCTCGTAGCCGTAGAGGCGGTCGAGGATCCGGCGGGTCTCCTGGGCGTCGACCAGCGCGGTGTCGAGCTCGCGCGGGTTGTTGACCGCCCGGGTGATCGCCTCGGGGGTGATCTCGTGGAAGACCATGCGGCGCACCGGCACGCGCGGCTTGAGCGTGTCGACCAGGTGCCACGCGATGGCCTCGCCCTCGCGGTCCTCAT
>DASQXT010000467.1:0-4969 GCA_035639575.1 Geodermatophilus sp. | reverse complement strand
GCCGCGCGCAGCGGCTCGACCGGCTGCCGTTCACCCGCGAGCACGGCCGGCTCGTGGTGGGCTCCGGCCTCGGCTGGGCGCTGGACGCGATGGACGTCGGCCTCATCTCCTTCGTGATGGCCGCGCTCGCCGTCCAGTGGTCGCTCACCCCCACCGAGCTGTCCTGGATCGGCTCCATCGGCTTCGTCGGGATGGCGCTGGGCGCCACGCTCGGCGGGCTGCTGGCCGACCGGGTGGGCCGGCGGCAGGTCTTCGCGCTCACCCTGCTGGTCTTCGGCGTGGCCACCGGTGCCGCCGCGCTCGCCTGGTCGGTGGCCTCGCTGCTGGTGTTCCGGTTCCTCATCGGTCTGGGGCTGGGTGCCGAGCTGCCGGTCGCCTCCACGCTGGTCAGCGAGTACGCACCGGCGCGGGTGCGCGGCCGGGTCGTCGTGCTGCTCGAGGCGTTCTGGGCGGTCGGCTGGCTGCTGGCGGCGCTGATCGGCTACCTCGTCGTCCCGCGCAGCGACGCCGGCTGGCGCTGGGCCCTCGCGCTGGGCGCCGTCCCCGCGCTCTACGCGGTGGTGGTGCGTCGCGGGCTCCCCGAGTCGGTGCGCTTCCTCGAGCTGCGCGGCCGCACCGACGAGGCCGAGGCCGCGGTGCGCCGCTTCGAGTCGGCGGCCGGCGTGGCGCCGGTGCCGTCGGCCGCGGCGCAGCCAGTGCCGGTGGCGCGACCGGGTGAGCTGTGGGCACCGGGCTCCCGGCGGCGGACGGCGGCGCTGTGGACGGTCTGGTTCGGCATCAACTTCGCCTACTACGGCGCGTTCATCTGGCTGCCCACGTTGCTGGTCGCCTCGGGCTTCTCGCTGGTCCGCTCGTTCGGCTACACGCTGCTGATCACGCTGGCCCAACTCCCCGGCTACGCCGCCGCGGCGGTCCTCATCGAGCGGTGGGGTCGCCGGCCGACGCTGGTGGTGTTCCTGCTGGGGTCGGCCGCCGGCGCCGGGCTGTTCGCGCTGGCCGCCGGTGACACCGCTGTCCTGGTCACCGGCATGGTGCTGTCGTTCTTCAACCTCGGGGCCTGGGGCGCGGTCTACGCCGTCACGCCGGAGGTCTACCCCACCGCGCTGCGCGCGACCGGCGCCGGCGCGGCTGCCGGCTTCGGCCGGATCGCCTCGATCGCCGCGCCGCTGTGCGTGCCGCCGCTGCTGGCCGCCGGAGGCAACGGCCTGGTGTTCGGCACCTTCGCCGCCTTCTTCGTGCTGGCCGCGCTGGCCGGGTGGGCGCTGCCGGAGCGCCGCGGCGAGTCGCTGGAGACCGCCGTCCCCTGACCCCGACCGTCTCGAGCATGCAAAGAACTCTTTGCAAAGGAACCTCTGCACCCCTAGCCTCGGGGAGGTGACCGAGCAGACCCCGCCGACCCCGGTCGTCGACGTCCGCGACCCGCGGGTCCTCCGCGCCGTCGCCCACCCGCTGCGCGCCGCCCTGCTGGGCCTGCTGCGCGCCGAGGGACCCTCCACCGCCTCGAAGCTGGGGCAGCGGCTCGGCGAGAGCAGCGGCAGCACCAGCTACCACCTGCGCCAGCTGGCCGGGTTCGGCCTCGTCGAGGAGGTGCCCGGCGAGGGCACCGGCCGCGAGCGGTGGTGGCGCGCCCTGCACCGCAGCACCCGCTGGAACACCGAGGACGTCGTCGCCCGGCCCGGCGGCCGCGAGGTGGTCGAGGAGCTGACCCACCAGAACCTGGCGACGCAGCGCCGGCTGCTGGCCGCGCACGCGGCGCAGCGCGAGCAGCTCGACGAGGCCTGGCGGGACGCGACCTCGCTCAACGACTGGGCGCTGCACCTCTCCCCGGCCGGAGCCCGGGCGCTGGTCGACGAGCTCAACGCCGTCCTGGAGCGGTGGCGCGCCGAGCGGGAGGAGCCCGACCAGCCGCTGGTGCAGGTGCTGGTCGACGTCTTCCGGCTGGCGGAGCACCCGTCGTGACCGGCGTCCGCTCCGCCACCCGCCGCTACGTCGGGCTGACCGCGCTGCACTGGCTGCCGGTCGGGCTCAGCGCGCCGGTGACCGTGCTGCTGGCCTCGGCCCGCGGCCTGTCCCCCGCCGACATCGGGGTCGTCGTCGCCGTCTACTCGGTCGTCGTCCTGGTCCTCGAGCTGCCCACGGGCGGGCTCGCCGACGCCCTCGGCCACCGGCCGGTCCTGGTGCTCGCCGGGCTGCTGACCACCGCGGGACTGCTGCTCCTGGCCGTCGCCGACAGCACCGCGCTCTTCGCCCTGGCCTGGGCGCTCAAGGGCGTCGGGCGGGCGCTGGACTCCGGGCCGCTGGAGGCCTGGTACGTCGACGCGGTCCACGCCGCCGACGCCGATGCCGACGTCACGCCGGGCCTGTCGCGGGCGGGCGCCGCGGACGGCGCGGGCCTGTGTCTGGGCGCCGTGCTCGGCGGGGTGCTGCCGCTGCTCGCCGACGGCACCGGCGATGCGGTGCTGGTCCTCCCCGTGCTGCTCGCCGCGACGCTGTCACTGGTCTCGGTCGCCGCCGTCGCCGTCCTCGTCGTCCCCGTGGGCAGCCCCCGCGGCCCGGGCGTCCCCGCGCTGAGCGCCGGCGTCCGCGCCGTGCCCGCCGTCGTCCGCGACACCGCGCGGCTGGTGTCGCGCGACCGCGTGCTGCGTCGGGTGCTCGCCGTCTCGCTGCTGATCGGGGCCGTGCTCACCACGCTCGAGCTCCTCGGCCCGCTGCACGTCGCCGAGCTCACCGGCAGCCGCACCGAGAGCGCGGCCGTCTTCGGCGTCGTCATGGCCGTCTCCTACGCGGCGGCCGGGCTCGGCGCGCTGCTGGCGCAGGCCGTCCGGCGGCTGGCCCGCGGCTCGGTCGCGGGCGCCACCACCGGACTGGCGGTGCTCGGCGCGCTCGCCGTCGCCGCGGTGGCGGTCGCGGGACCGCTCGCCCTGGCCGGCCTGTTCGCCGCGTTCTACGCCACCAACGCCGTCGCCTGGCCGCTGTGGAAGCAGCTGCTCCACGGGCAGGTCGGCGCCGGCTCCCGCGCCACCACGCTGTCGGCGTCGTCACTGGCCCTGCAGGTCGGCGCGCTGGGCGGCAGCCTGCTGGGAACCCGGCTGGCGGAGGCCGCGGGCACCGGTGCCGGCTTCCTCGCCGCCGCGGCGGCGCTGCTGGTGGTCGGGCTGGTGTCCGTCGGGCTGCGCCCGCGGCACTCCACGACGCCGGGCCCGGGTACACCGGCCGCGGCGGGGGTAGCGGCGGGACATGGCTGAACCGACCAGCAACCGTCTGCAGGGCCTGAGGGTCGCCGTCACCGGCGCCAGCGGAAACGTGGGGACGGCGCTGCTGCGCCGGCTCACCGCACCCGGCAGCGGCGTGGCCGAGGTGCGGGGGCTGGCCCGGCGGCAGCCGCCGTCGATCGCGCCCTACGACGGCGTCCGGTGGCACCTGGCCGACCTCGGCGAGACCCGCAGCGAGCAGGAGCTCACCCGCTTCCTCGACGGCGTCGACGCCGTCGTCCACCTGGCGTGGGCGCTGCAGCCGGGCCGGCAGCCCGAGCGGCTGCACCGGGTCAACGTCGAGGGCACCCGCCGGGTGGCGCGCGCCGCGGCCGGCGCGGGGGTGCGGCACTTCGTGCACCTGTCCTCGCTGGGCACCTACGCCGCCGGCGGCGGCGACCGGGAGGTCGCCGAGGACTGGCCGGCCACCGGCATCCCCAGCTCCCAGTACAGCCGGGACAAGTCCCAGGCCGAGCTGGTCGTCCGCGAGCTGCTCGGCACCCGCGAGGGGACGACCCTGACCGTGGTGCGCCCGACGCTGGTGCTGCAGCCGGAGGCCAGCAGCGAGATCGGCCGCTACTTCCTCGGGCCGCTGCTGTTCGGCGCCGCCCGCCTGCTGCCCGGCTCGGTGGCCAGGCTGCTGCCGCTGCCCCTGCCGTCGCTGCGGGTACAGGTGGTGCACGCCGCCGACGTCGCCGCCGCCATCGTCGCGATGCTCGACCGCCGCGCCCCCGGACCGTTCAACCTCGCCGCCGCGCCCACCTTCGACGCCGACTCGCTCGCCCGCGCGCTCGGCACGACGCGGGTGCCGGTGCCGGCGATCGCGGTGCGGGCGGCCCTGTCGGCCGCCTTCCTCGCCCACCTCGTGCCGACCGAGCCCGGCTGGCTCGACCTGGGCCTGCAGGCGCCGGCGCTGGACAGCTCCCGCGCCCGCCGGCTGCTGGACTGGTCCCCGGAGCACCCCGGGGACGAGGTGCTGCGGCAGTTCGTCGCCGCGCTCGGCCGTGGCGAGGGCGCGCCGGGCGCGCTGCTGCGCCCGGCCGGCGGCCCCGAGCGCGACCCCGCCGACGACCCGGCCAACGTGCCCGGCCCGCGCACCGACTGAGCACCGTGCCGATCGACCCCCGGGCCGGCCGCTAGGTCGGCTCTCGGGCCGTCCAGGCGCCGGCCGGGCGGTCCATCGACCCGAACACCTCGGCCGCCCGGTCCGGACGCAGCGCGACGAAGAGCCCCTCGGCCTCGGCCAGCACGGTCCCGGGGCGTCCTCGGCGACCAGTCGCGCGGTCGCGGTGGTGCGCCGGCCGGAGCGTTCCCCCGCCTCGGCGGTGAGCAGCAGCGGGACGCCGAGCGGCACCGGCCGGCGGTAGCGCACGGTCAGGGTGGCGGTCAGCCCACCGCGCCCCGCCGCCCGCACGGCGCGGGCCAGGACGTGGTCGAGCAGGGTGGCCACCACCCCGCCGTGCACCAGTCCGTGCGGGCCCTCGTGCGGCTTGCCGACCGTGACCCGGCCGGTCGCCCGGCCGTCGGGGGTGTCGCCGGCCTCCAGCGGCGGCGCGACCGGGCTGCCCGGTCCGTAGACGGGGCTGTACCAGCGCTCGCCGGCGTCCGGGTCGTCGACGGACGCGACCTCGAGCAGCTCCCGGCTCGTGGCGCGCAGCCGCGCGGTCAGCTCACGGGCGGCCGCGGCGACGGCGGCCAGCTCCTCGGCCGGCGCCTCG
>DASQXT010000466.1:0-8463 GCA_035639575.1 Geodermatophilus sp. | reverse complement strand
CGAGCGGCCCTGGAACCAGGCGACGATGCCGTTGTCGGCCAGCACCTCGGCCACGGCCTCGGCGACGTCGTCGGGCCGCTCGTAGTCGATGGCCGCCGTCTGCAGCCACTGCTCGATCTCGTCGTCGGTCCAGCTGCGGCCCAGCGCGGCGCCCGGCATCGGCTCGGTGCGCTCACCGAGCTCGGTGGCCACGTGCAGGGCCGCGCCCAGCGCCGTCCCGGCGTCGCCGGCAGCCGGCTGCACCCAGACCTCCCCGAACGGGCTCTCGGCCAGGATGCGGGTGTTGGCCACGCAGTTGAGCGCGGTGCCGCCGGCCAGGGTGAGGGTCTTCTCCCCGGTCTGCTCGTGCACCCAGCGGGCCAGGTCGACGAGCACCTCCTCGAGGCGCTGCTGGACGCTGGCGGCGAGGTCGGCGTGGGCCTCGGTCCAGTCGTCGCCCTTGCCCAGGCGGGGGGCGAACTCGGTGAAGTCGATCCGCTCGGTGACGAAGCCGCCGTCCCCGGTGGCCCGGATGAGCTCCGACAGCTCGCCGACGAACCGCGGCTTGCCGTAGGAGGCCATCGCCATGACCTTGAACTCGTCGGAGCTGCGCAGGAAGCCGAGGTGGTCGGTGAGCTCCTCGTACATGAGGCCCAGCGAGTGCGGCAGCGTCTGGCCGGCGAGGACCTCCAGCCGGCCGTCGGTGTAGCGGCCGGCGAGGTGGCTGTGGGCCTCCCCACGGCCGTCGAGCACCAGCACCGCGTTGTCCCGCTGGGGCGCGGCCAGCCCCGCGGAGGCCGCGTGTGCCACGTGGTGCTTGACGAAGCGGACCTTCGCCGGGTCGAGGCCGGGCAGGGCGTGGGCGAGGAAGTCCGGCGCCATCTCGGCGTACTTCTTGCGCATGACGTCGCCGCCGTCGAACAGCCCGGACTCCTCCGGCGTCACCATCAGCGCGGGGTCGAAGGAGTAGGCGACCGCGTCGAGCTCCTCGGGGCGGATGCCCGCCTCCCTGAGGCACCACGCCGCGGACAGCTCGGGGAGCTCCCAGGCGCTCCACGGCAGGGGGCGCTTGCCGTGCTTGCGCCGGCTGAACCGCTCTTCCTCGGCCGCGGCCACGACCCGGCCGTCGACGACCAGGGCCGCCGACGGGTCGTGGTAGATCGCGTTGATGCCCAGGACCTTCACCCGTGTACTCCTCCCGCCGCCGGGCTCGGAGGACGCCCGGTCGCTGTGGTGATCATCGAGCCGCCGCCTGCACTTCGCAGGACGAGGGCTTCCGCGTGGCCCCGTCCCGGCTCCCGCAGGCCCCGTCCAGAGGCTCGCCGCGAGCCTGCGAGCGGTGAGGAGGACGGGGTCCTTCTTCAGGTGTCGCGGCGCTCGAGCAGGTCGTTGTCCAGGACGGCGGCCAGCGCCAGCGTCTTGTAGCCGACCTCCTCGAACAGGACGACGAGCCGGTCGTCCTCGACGCGCATGACCACGCCGGGCCCCCACTCGGCGTGCTGCACCGGGGTCTGCGCCGGGAACGGCGTCTCGTCGTCGTCGGGTTGCTGCTGGGACAGGCCGGCGTCGCAGTTGTCGCAGTTGCCGCACGGCTGCTCCAGCTGCTCGCCGAAGTAGCCGAGCAGGAACTGCCGCCGGCACTCGGTGGTCTCGGCGTAGCCGCGCATCATCTCGACCCGGCTCTGGTCGACCCGCTCGTGGTGCTCGGCCACCTCGCGGGCGGCGGCCGCGGCGTCGCCGGGGCTGGGCGCGCCCTCCACCGGGTGGGCGGCGCCCTCCTCGTCCAGCGCGACCGCCGACACCTGCTCGAGCAGGTTCAGGTCGCGGGCCAGCGGGGTGGCGGGCCGGCCGGTCTCCTCCCGCAGCTGCCGGACGTCGACGCCGTCGTCGATGCCCGCGGCCTCCGCGGCCGCGACCAGGCCGGCGACCTGCTGCAGCTCCTCCTCCGGCGGGATGCCGGCGGCGAAGAACCTGCGCAGCCCCAGGTCCTCCTGCCGGTACACGAGCAGGGCCAGCGCGGGCTGCCCGTCCCGACCGGCGCGGCCGATCTCCTGGTAGTAGCTGTCGACCGAGTCGGCGGGCTCGGCGTGGACGACGAAGCGCGTGTCGGGCTTGTCGATGCCCATGCCGAAGGCGGTCGTCGCGACGACGACGTCCAGCTCGTCGTCCATGAAGGCGCGCTGGGTGTCCTCGCGCTCGGACTTCTTCAGCCCGGCGTGGTACGGCCGCACCCGCAGCCCGCGCTCGGTGAGCTCGGTGGCGATCGACTCGGTGCCCTTGCGGGTGGCGCTGTAGACGATGCCCGGGGTGCGCCCGTCGCCGATGAGGTCGGTGACCCGGTCGAGCACCGCCTGCTCCTTGCTGTGCGCGTCGGCGTGCTGCTCGACCTCCAGCCGGATCTCCGGCCGGTCGAACCCGGCGACGACGACCCGGGCGTCGCGCATGCCCAGGCGCTCGACGATCTCCGCGCGCACCGGGGGGGCGGCGGTGGCGGTGAGGGCCAGCACGGTCGGGTGGCCGAGCTGCTCGATGACCCCGCCCAGCCGCAGGTAGTCGGGGCGGAAGTCGTGGCCCCAGGCGGAGACGCAGTGCGCCTCGTCGACGACGAACAGCGCCGGGTGGGCCCGGGCGATGGCCTCCACGACGTCGGGCTTGGTCAGCTGCTCGGGTGCGAGGAAGAGGTGGCGGACCGTTCCGTCCGCCAGGCCCTCGAGGGCGGCGCGCTGGTCGCCGGCGGAGAGGGCGGAGTTGAGCTGGGCGGCCCGGCCCTCGAGCCCGTCGAGCTCGTCGAGCCGGTCGACCTGGTCGCGCTGCAGCGCGATGAGCGGGGAGACGACGAGCACCGGCCCGTCGACCAGCTGCCCGGCGACCTGGTAGACGGCGGACTTCCCGGCGCCCGAGGGCAGGACCGCGAGGGTGTCCCGCCCGGAGACGACCGACTGCATCGCCTCCTCCTGGCCGGCCCGGAACTCCTCGTAGCCGAGCAGCTCGCGCGCGGTCTCGCGGATGCGGCGGGTGCGGACGGCGGGTGACGCCCCGGCGGGGTCGGTCTGCTTCTTGCGGGGCACCGGCACCCGCTGCCCGACCGCTGGGGTCGGCAAACGGAACGCTGGTGGTGCGCCCCGTGGTGCGTTCCCGCGGGGACGGGTCATCTGCCGGCGCGCGGGCGCAGGTGCGCCCGGCGGGACCCCACGTCGGCGGAGTCGGCGGCGGCGCGGCCGGCCCACCAGCCCCCGGCGTCCATCGACGACCGGCTGCGGGTGCTGCGCACCCGCGGGAACAGCTCGGTGAAGGCGTCGTCGACCGCCTCCTGGCGCGAGCGCAGCACGGGCAGCAGGTCCACGCCCTGCTCCGCGGCCGCCGCTCGTGTCGCCCGCTCCCGGGCGCTCGTCAGCCGCTCACGGATGCGGCCCGCGTAGCCCAGCAGGAACGCCCGGCGGAACGAGCGGGGGGCCGACCGTCGTCCCGCCGTCCGCTCGGCGGCTCCCAGCGCCTGGCCGACCTGCAGGAGCAGCGAGGTGAACAGCAGCTCCACCGCGTCGAGGTCGGCGGGGATGCCGACCAGGTTGGCGATGCCCAGCTCCGGATACCAGACCAGCCGGACACCGTTGGCGTCGGCGACCGCGCCCAGCAGCTGCGTCTTGGCCCGCACGTACGGGTCGTCGACGTGCACCCGGCGGGTGGTGACGTCGGCGCGGTGCGGCGCCCCGCCGGGGTCCAGGAGCACCGCGTCCACCGCGTGCCGGGTCATCAGCTCCTGGGCCTTGGCGGTGAGCGCCTCGGCCTCGTCGGGGTACTCGGTCGACTCGGCCTTGGCCAGCAGCGCGCGGATGCGGCGCAACACCCGCGCGTCGTCGGCCGCGGCCGACGTCGCCACGGGTCGCACACCCGCACCCCAGCGGGACGGCGGCGGGACGAGCTGGTCGATCCGGGCCAGGCGGGCCAGCGCGCCGGCGAGCAGCAGGACCGTGTGCCACGACTCCACGGCCGGCCGGCCCTCCGCGCGGTGCCAGGCGGCCACGACCGCCGGGTCGCCGGGTGCCAGGGCGCCCAGCTCGCGCAACTGGTCCACCCAGGCCTCCGGTGCCCGGGACGCCGCACCGGTGACCCGCGCGTCCTCGGCGACCAGCGCCACCACCAGCCGGACCGACCGGGCGGTGGACCGGCGGCGCACCGAGTGGACGACGTCGGCCGGCTGCCACCCCCGCTCCCAGGCCGCCGCGAGAGCCGACAGCAGCGCCCGGGTGGCGCCTCCGGAACCGTCCACCGCGGGGTCGCGCGCGGCCAGGACGGCGGCCGTGCCCTCCGTGTCGTCGCTGTCGGGGTGCCGGTGGCCCCGGAGCAGGAGCTCCCGGAGCCAGGAGTCGTCCGCGGTCGTGGTCGCCATGCCCGGGATGCTCCCCCGGCGGCCGGACGCCGGCGGTGCAGCGCTGTGGACGGCGGGTCGCCGTCCACAGGTCCGCCGCGCAGGGGACTCCGGGTCAGACCGGACGGCGCAGCCAGTCCCGCTCGATCTGCTCCGCGGTCGCCGGGTCGCCCAGGAGGAAGCCCTGGACCTGGGGGCACCCCAGCTCCCGGAGGCGCTGCAGCTGCGCCCCCGTCTCCACGCCCTCGGCGGTGACGGTGGCGCCGAGGTGACCGGCCAGCGCGAGCACGGCGGAGACGATCGCGTCGGTCGGGCGGTCGTCGGGCAGTCGCGCGACGAAGGAGCGGTCGAGCTTGAACGCCTGCGGCGTCCGCTCGCGCAACGCCGCGAAGCTGGAGTAGCCGGTGCCGAAGTCGTCCAGGGCGAGCGTCACGCCCGCGGCGGTGAAGCGCTCCAGGGCCGCCCGTGCCCCCGGCTCCATGGCGTAGGACTCGGTCATCTCGAGCTCGAGGGCGTCCGCGGGCAGGCCGACGCGGTCGAGCAGCGCCAGCACGCGGGGGGCGAAGTCCGCGGGGAGCAGCTGGCGGGTCGAGACGTTGACCGCCACGCGCGGGGTCAGGGCGGGACCGAACGTCCGTCGCCACTGCGCCGCCTGCGTGCAGGCCCGCTCGAGCACCTGCATGCCGAGGTCGTGGATCAGCCCGGTCTCCTCGGCCACGGCGATGAACTCCGCCGGTGGCACCTCCCCCCGGTCGGCGTCGTGCCACCGGGCGAGCGTCTCGACCGCCGCGAGCCGGCCGTCGGTCACCCGGACGATCGGCTGGTAGGCGACGGTCACCGCTCCGGCCGCGACGGCCCGGCGCAGCGCGGCGCGCAGCCCCAGCCGGTCCCGGGTCTGGCGGCGCAGCGGTTCGTTGAACACCTCGTACCGGTTGCCCCCGGTCGCCTTGGCCCGCTGCAGGGCGAGGTCGGCCGCGCGGAGGACCTCCTCGGCGTGCCCGTCCTCCTCCGAGCCGGTGAGGCCCTCCCGCTCCCCGCGGAGCCGCGGACCGGCCAGCCCCTCGGCGTCGGCGATCGCCACCCCGACGCTGCCCGTGACGACGACCTCCCGGCCGTCGACGGCACACGGTTCGGCCAGCGCGGCGAGCAGCCGGTCGGCCACCCCCGCCGCCTCCTCGACGCCGGTCACGCCGTCGAGCAGGACGGCCAGCTCGTCCCCGCCGAGGCGGCTGACCAGGTCACCGGGCCGCACGGCCCTCTCCAGCCGGCGCGCGACCGTCACGAGCAGCTCGTCGCCGGCGTCGTGCCCGAGTTGGTCGTTGACCCCCTTGAAGCCGTCGAGGTCGCAGTAGAGCACCGCGAACCTGCTGTCCGGACTGCGCTCGGCCCGGTGCGCCGCGGCTTCCAGGCGGTCCATGAGCAGGACCCGGTTGGCCAGCCCGGTGAGCGAGTCGTGGACGGCGGCGTGCTCGGCGGCCGCGATGCTGGCCTGCCGGCCGGTGACCAGCGCGCCGAGGGTCAACCCCGCCAGGGTGAGGGTCACCAGGCCCAGCTGCAGCCGCAGCGGGCTGTCCACGACGTCCCGGCCGACCAGCGCCACGGCGACGGCGTTGGCGACGAGGACGGCGAACACCACCCGGGGCAGCCCGCCGCGGACGGCGATCCAGATCAGCGGCACGTACACCAGGTAGGCCAGGTCCAGCCCACCGAGCGCCGGCTCGCCGTAGGCCAGGTACAGCGTCGCGAGCAGCAGGGTGGCCTGCCCGACGAGCTCCAACCGCTCGTCCAGCACCCGGGCGGCGAGCCGGCCGAGCCACCGTGGCCGCACCCGGACCGACCAGGACGGGCGCTCGTGCCGGCGTCCGACCCGGTGTGCGGCGGGGAGCGGCGGTCGGTCCCGCCAGAGCGCGGGCACCCGACGGCTTGCGACGAGCAGGGCGGGCGTGAGCACCCCGACACCCGTGGCCCGGCCGGACCAGAAGCCGAGGACGCCGCGGAACAGCTCGCCCCAGGTCAACACCCCGGCGACGGTGAGCTGCAGGACCTGGACGACCGCGACGACGAACGGCCCGGCGACCGCGGCCAGTCCCAGCAACCAGAAGACGTCCCGCTGACCGGGGAGGCGGGGGTCGATCCGGAGGCGCCGGAGCAGGAGCCAGGCCACGGTCGTGTAGACGCCGGTGCCGACCGCGCCGCTGAGCAAGAGGCTGAACCAGCTGACGTCGGGACCGCTCACCAGTCCGTGCAGCGGGTAGGTCAGCAGGAGGAGCGGGGCGTAGCGCAGCCCGAACACCAGCAGCAGGGCGAAGCTCAGCCCGGTCGGCGGGTACCACAGCGACACCTCCTGGCGGGCCTGGAAGACGCTGGCCAGGGCGTCCAGCGCCAGCCAGAGCCCCAGGTACACCACCGAGACGATCAGCGGACCCCGCCACCGGCGCATGCGCTCCCGGCCTCCTGTCCTCCCGACGGGCAACGGGCGCCGGCTGCATCCGACCTCGTCCAGGTGTGGGTCCTACCCCGCCGGACGCGGTCCACCGGTGGCGGACCGGGGAGATCGCGGTGCCGTCCACGGCCCGGGACGACGGTCCGCCCGGGCTAGGGTCGGACCGTGCCCGCCTACCGGATCGCCGAGGCCGCGGGCCTGCTCGGCGTCAGCGACGACACGGTGCGCCGCTGGATCGACAGCGGCCGGCTGCCGGCCTCCCGGGACGGCGGCGGTCCCGCGCACGTCGACGGTGCCGACCTCGCCCGGCTCGCCGCGCAGCTGCACGAGGCCCCCGACCCCGGGACCACCCGCGGCTCCTCGGCCCGCAACCGGCTGACCGGCATCGTGACCCGCGTCGTCCGCGACACCGTGATGGCGCAGGTGGAGATCCAGGCAGGGCCGTTCCGGCTGGTCTCCCTCATGTCGCGCGAGGCGGCCGACGAGCTCGGGCTGGACGTCGGCGTCCGGGCCGTCGCCACGGTCAAGGCCACCCAGGTCAGCGTCGACGTCCCCTGACGGCGGGCCCCGCAGGGTCCCGCCCCGAGCGGGGCGAGGGGGTCCTCCGTCAGTCCTCGACGGCGAGCATGACCTCGGTCGACTTGACCAGGACGACGACCGCGTCGCCGACACCGATCCCGAGGTCCTCGACGGCCTCCTTGGTGACCGCCGCGGTGACCTCCTGGCCGGAGACGTCGACCTTCACCGTGGTCATCACCGACCCGGGGTTGATCGAGGTCACGGTTCCGGACAGCTGGTTGCGCGTGGACAGGCGCACGGCGGGCCTCCTGGTGCTCGGGTCGGGTCGGCAGCGTACGCACCTTCGGATGCTCCCCGCGAGACGGACCCGGAGCTGCGGGTCGAGGTGAGTTACTGTCCCGCAGTCGCGGATCGCCGTCGGGGCCGGTCCGCAGAGCCGGGAGGTCCCATGCCCACGCGCGTCGTCCCCTGGGTGCTGCCGGTCGCGGCCGCGCTGGTGCTCACCGGCTGCGGCGGGACGTCGGACGGCGCGACCGCGGCGCCGGCCGGCTCGAGCCCGGCCGGCGACGCGCTCTCCGGCACGCTCACCGTCTTCGCCGCCGCCTCGCTCACCGACGTCTTCACCGACCTCGGCGAGCGGTTGGAGGCCGACCACCCGGGCCTGGACGTGCAGTTCAACTTCGCCGGCAGCTCCGCGCTGGCCACCCAGCTCACCCAGGGCGCCCCGGCCGACGTCTTCGCCAGCGCCAACGAGGCGCAGATGGCCGTCGTCACCGACGCCGGGCTGGCCGACGACCCGCAGGTCTTCGCCGCCAACGTGCTGCAGATCGCCGTCCCCGCGGGCAACCCGGCCGGCGTCACCGGTCTGGCCGACCTCGCGCGCCAGGACCTGACGATCGCCCTCTGCGCGCCCCAGGTGCCCTGCGGCGCGGCCGCCGAGGACGTCCTCGCCGCGGCCGGCGTTCGGGCCGCCCCCGACACGCTCGAGGAGGACGTGCGCGCCGCGCTGACCAAGGTCGAGCTCGGCGAGGTCGACGCCGCGCTGGTCTACACGACCGACGTCACCGCGGCCGGGGACGCCGTCGAGGGCATCGACGTCCCCGAGGCCGAGCAGGCGGTCAACGACTACCCGATCGCGGTACTGGCCGACGCCCCC
>DASQXT010000465.1:0-5199 GCA_035639575.1 Geodermatophilus sp. | reverse complement strand
GGCAGAACTGACGAGCACCGGCCGGCGGACCCCTGACCCGGTCCGCCGGCCGGCCCGGCCCCCGCTCCCCGGCCCCGTCCCGAGGCTCACCCCGAGTTCGCGAGGGGTGGGAGGACGGGGTCCTCCTTCAGCCCAGCTGGCGGCGCACCTCGGCGGCCACCCGGCCACCCTCGGCCCGGCCGGCGACGTCCCCCTGCACCGCGCCCATGACCCGGCCCATGTCCTTCATGCCGCTGGCACCGGTGCGGGTGATCACGTCGGCGACCAGCGCGGCGAGGTCGGTGTCCTCCAGCTGCGCGGGCAGGTATGCGGCCACCACGTCGCCCTCCGCCCGCTCCCGGTCGGCCTGCTCGGTGCGGCCGGCCGTGGCGAAGGCGTCGGCGGCCTCCCGGCGCTTCTTGGCCTCGCGGCGCAGCACCGCCTGCACCTCGTCGTCGCTGAGCTCGCGGGCCTGCTTGCCCGCCACCTCCTCCGCGCTGACCGCGGCGAGCACCATCCGCAGCGTGGCGGTGCGCAGCTCGTCGCGGGACTTCATCGCGGTGGTCAGGTCGGCGCGCAGCTGCTCCTTGAGATCGGACACGGGCCCCAGCCTCGCACGGCGCTCGCGGAGGGCGCGCCCGTAATCTGGGCTGCTGTGCGCGCGACCACAGCCCTCCCGGCCGCCGTCCTCGGGTCCGCGACCGCGGGGATCGCCTACGCCTCCCTCTACGAGCGCAACCACTGGACGCTGCGCCGCTTCGACGTCCCGGTCCTGGCGCCGGGCTCGGCGCCGCTGCGTGTGCTGCACCTCTCCGACCTGCACATGACCGCCGGGCAGCGGTCCAAGCAGGAGTGGGTGGCGTCGCTGGCGGAGCTGCAGCCGGACCTGGTGGTCGACACCGGGGACAACCTGGCCGGCCACGACGCGGTGCCCGGGACGCTGCGCGCGCTGCAGCCGCTGCTGGACCTGCCCGGCGCGTTCGTCATGGCGAGCAACGACTACTACGCGCCGCGGCCGAAGAACCCGCTGAAGTACTTCAAGCGGGACCACGTGCGGGTGCACGGCGACGAGCTGCCCTGGCGGGACCTGCGGGACGCGCTCGCCGCGCGGGGCTGGCTCGACCTCACCAACGCCCGCGGCGAGCTCACCGTCGCCGGACGGCGGATCGCCTTCGCCGGCGTCGACGACTCGCACCTCCGGCTGGACCGCTACGACCTCGTCGCCGGCCCCGCCGACCCGACCGCGGACCTGCGCATCGGGCTGGCGCACTCCCCCGAGCCGCGGGTGCTCGACCGCTTCGCCGCCGACGGCCACGACCTGCTGCTGTGCGGCCACACCCACGGCGGCCAGCTGCGGGTGCCCTTCTACGGCGCGCTGGTGACCAACTGCGGCATCGACCGCGCCCGGGTCCGCTGGCTGCACCGCTGGGCCGAGCCGTCGGCGGGCAACCCGCACGGCACCTGGCTGCACGTCTCCGCGGGACTGGGCACCAGCCCCTACGCGCCGGCCCGGTTCGCCTGCCCGCCGGAGGCGACGCTGCTCACCCTGACCGCCCGTCGAGCCTGAAGGAGGGCTCCTCTGCCCCCCACCACCCGCAGGCTCGCGGCGGGACCCTGCAGAGGAGCCGCGAGGAGCGGACGGTAGAGTGGTCCACGCACCTCGGGGTGTGGCGCAGCTTGGTAGCGCGCGTCGTTCGGGACGACGAGGTCGCAGGTTCAAATCCTGTCACCCCGACATCGCTCAGGGGCCGCCGCGAGGCGGCCCCTGAGTCGTCCCGGGCGTCGGTACGTCGGGGTCCCGTGGGTTGGCGGGGGTCCCATCCGGGCACCGTGCCCCCCGATGACCGAGTGGTTGCTCCTCCTCGCCGCCGTGCTGCTCACGGCACTGACCGGGTTCTTCGTGGCCGCCGAGTTCTCCCTGACCACGGTCGACCGCGGGCGGGCCGAGCAGGCCGCGGCGGCCGGGGACCGTGGGGCCCACGGCGTCCTCGCGGCGCTGCGCACCCTGTCCACCCAGCTCTCCGCCGCCCAGCTGGGCATCACCATCACCACGCTGGTCGTCGGCTACCTCGCCGAGCCCGCGCTGGGCGAGCTGCTGCGCGGCCCGCTGGAGGCGGCCGGCCTGCCCTCGGGCTGGGTCACCGGCCTCTCCTACGGCCTGGCGCTGGCCCTGGCCACCGCGCTGCAGATGCTGCTCGGCGAGCTCGGGCCGAAGAACCTGGCCATCGCCCGCCCGCTGCCGGTCGCCGCCGCCGTGGCCCCGGGGATGCGCGCCTTCACCCGGGTCACCGGCGTCGCCGTGCACGCGCTGCAGGCCCTGGCCAACGCCATCGTCCGGCGGCTGGGCTTCGAGCCGCGCGAGGAGCTGGAGTCCGCGCGCGGCGCCGACGAGCTGGCCGCGGTGGCCCGCCGGTCCGCCGAGGAGGGCGACCTCTCCCCGCGGGCCGCCCGGCTGCTGGAGCGCTCGCTGGCGCTGCGCGACAAGGTCGCCGCCGACGTCATGACCCCGCGCACGCAGATGTGGGCGCTGCACGCCGACGCCACCGCGGCCGACGTCATCGCCGCCGCGGTCGCCTCGGGCAGCTCCCGCTTCCCCCTCTACGGCGCCGGCCTGGACGAGGTCACCGGGCTGGTGCACGTCAAGCACGCCGTGGCCGTCCCCGAGGAGCGGCGGGACGTCGTCCCGGCCGCGGAGCTGGCCGTGCCGATCCTCTCGGTCCCCTCGCTGCTCCGGGTCGAGCGGCTGCTCGACCTGCTGCGCGAGCAGGGCCTGCAGATGGCCCTGGTGGTCGACGAGTGGGGCGCCACCCACGGCGTCGTGACGCTGGAGGACATCGTGGAGGAGGTCGTCGGCGAGATCGCCGACGAGACCGACCGCCCGCTGCGGCTGCTGCGCCGGGTCGACGGGCAGACCTGGCTGCTGTCGGGCCTGCTGCGCCCCGACGAGGTCCGCGAGCGCACCGGCGTCCCGGTGCCCGAGGGCCGCTACGAGACGCTCGCCGGCTACCTCGCCGAGCAACTGCAGCGGCTGCCCGAGATCGGGGACACGGTGCCCGTCGAGAGCGGCGAGCTGACCGTCGAGACCCTCGAGGGACGGCGGGTGGCCCGCGTGCGGGCCCGCATGCGCGAGGGGTACGCGTCGGGGGCGACCGCCGTCCGGCTCGTCGAGGGCGAGACGGAGGCCGTGGCGTGAGTGACGTCCTCAGCCTGCTCGTCCTGGTGGCGCTGCTGCTGGGCAACGCCTTCTTCGTGGCCGCGGAGTTCGCGCTGGTCACCGCCCGGCCCGACCAGCTGGAGCCGCGGGCGGCCGCCGGTTCGACGCGGGCGCGGAAGACCATCCGGGCGATGCGCAACGTGTCGTCGATGATGGCCGGCGCCCAGCTCGGCATCACACTGTGCTCGCTGGGCCTCGGCGCGGTCGGCGAGCCCGCCGTGGCGCACCTGATCGAGGCGCCGATGGCCGCACTCGGCGTCCCCGAGGGGCTGCTGCACCCGATCGCGCTGGTCATCGCCCTCTCGCTGGTGACGGTGCTGCACATGGTGCTCGGCGAGATGGTGCCCAAGAACATCACCATCGCCGGGCCTGACCGCGCCGCGCTGCTGCTCGGCCCGCCGCTGGCGGCGTTCGTCCGGCTGCTGCGGCCGGTGATCCGGCTGTTCAACGCCGCGGCGAACGGGCTGGTCCGGCTGGCCGGCGTGCAGCCCACCGACGAGGTGGCGGCCAGCTTCGACGAGGCCGAGATCCACTCGATGATCAACCAGTCGCGGCGGGAGGGGCGGCTGGGCAGCGAGGTCGGCGAGCTGGCCGCCGGGGCGCTCACCTTCGACCGCGACGAGCTGGACTCGGTGCTGCTCCCCCTCGACCGGCTGGTCACCGTGCCCCGCTCGACGACGCCCCGGCAGCTGGAGGCGGTCGTCGCCGAGCACGGCTTCAGCCGCTACCCGATCCGGGACGACGACGGCGCGCTGCTCGGCTTCGTGCACGTCAAGGACGTGCTCGGGGTGGACGCCGCGGCCCGGGACCTGCCGATCGCCGGCGAGCAGGTCATCGGCCTCATCCCGCTGCAGCCCGGCGCGGCCCTGCCCGACGTGCTCGCGGCGATGCGGGACTCCGGCGCGCACCTGGGCCGGGTGGTGGACGGCGAGCGCACCCTCGGCCTGGTCGCGCTGGAGGACGTGCTGGAGCGGCTGATCGGCGACATCCGCGACGCGGCCGCGGAGACCTCGCGCCGGCTCGCGGACCCTGCCCGGAGCGGAGCGGGAGCCGGGGGAAGATGAGCCGGTGAGCTCCGAGCCGACCGCCCTCTCCCCCGAGGTCACCGCCCGCTGGCAGGCCCGCTTCCGCGCGCCCCGGGTGAGCCTGCCCGACTGGGCGCTGGAGGCCCCGCACCGCAACCTGTACGCCTCCGACGTGAGCGGCGTCGTCGAGCAGTACGCGTGGGACCGCAGCACCGACGCCCACCGGCAGGCGACCGACCGGGCCAACGGCACGTTGATCGGCACGCTGAGCCCGGACGGCGAGACGATCTGGTGGTTCGCCGACACCGACGGCGACGAGTTCGGCGTCTGGATGACCCAGCCCTTCGCCGGTGGGGAGGACCGCGTCGCCGTCCCCGAGGTGGAGCCGGCCTACCCGGCGGGCCTGGAGGTCGGCCGCCGGGTGGTGGCGATCGGCCGCTCGACGGACGACGGCTCGGAACTGTGGCTGGTGCCGCCCGGGGACGTGCCGCGGGTGGTCTACCGGCACGAGGACCCGGCGTCGGTCGACGCGCTCACCCACGACGAGGACCTGCTGGTCATCTCGCACTCCGAGCACGGCGACCCGCGCTACCCGGCGCTGCGGGTGCTGCGCACCGACACCACCACCGAGGACGCGCCCTCGGTCGTCGCCGAGAAGTGGGACGGCGAGGGCCGCGGCCTGCACGCGCTGGAGTTCGCCCCGCTGCCCGGCGACCGGCGGCTGCTGGTCGGGCACGAGCGGCGCGGCCGCGAGGAGCTGCTGGTCTGGGACGTCGCCACCGACACCGAGACCGAGGTCGTGCTCGACCTGCCCGGCGACGTGACCGCCGGCTGGTACCCGGACGGCTCGGCGCTGCTGGTCGGCCACGACCACGCCGCGCGCAGCGAGCTGTACCGCTACGACCTGGCCAGCGGCGCGCTGGAGCGGCTGGACACGCCGCGCGGCGTCGTCCGCGGGGCCACCGCCCGCCCGGACGGCGC
>DASQXT010000464.1:0-6357 GCA_035639575.1 Geodermatophilus sp. | reverse complement strand
CGAGGTCGCCGATCACCCAGCCGCCGCCGTGGAAGAACGCGACGGTGGGGAAGGGGCCCTCGCCCTCGGGCCGGTACACGCGGGCGCGCAGGTCACCCTCGGCGCCGGGCACGGTGGTGTCCTCGACCGCCCCGACCGGCGCGACCAGGTCGGGGGAGCGCGCGGCGCTCATCGTCAGGTACTGGCTGCGGGCGGCCTCCGCCGTCCCCTCGTGCATGGGCGGCAGGCCGGTCTCGGCGAGCATGGTGAGCAGAGCGGCGATGTGCGGGTCGACCGGCACCGGGCCTCCTGTGCGTGCGTGTGCTGGAGCACAGCAACGTAGCCGCGCCGGACGACGGTTCCGGCACTCGGGTGTCCGGCCCGTCGGTCGCCGACCGCGGGGTCCGGGTCGCCGCCTGGTTGACTGGTTGAACACTGGACCGTCGCCGGTGGCGGCCCCACCCCGAGGAGGACAGCCGTGCACGTCGGCGTCGACAGCTTCGTCGCAGCGGTGACCGACCCCTCGACCGAGCGACCGGTCGGGCCCGAGGAGCGGATGGCGCACCTGCTCGAGGAGATCGCCCTGGCCGACGAGGTCGGGCTGCACTCCTTCGGCATCGGTGAGCACCACCGCCCGGAGTACTACGACTCGGCGCCGCCGGTGATCCTGGGCGCGGCCGCCGCGCGCACCTCGCGCATCCGGCTGGGCAGCGCGGTCACCGTGCTCAGCGCCGCGGACCCGGTCCGCGTCTTCCAGCAGTTCGCCACGCTGGACCTCGTCTCCCGCGGCCGCGTCGACCTGGTGGTGGGCCGCGGCTCGTTCGTCGAGGCGTTCCCGCTGTTCGGGCTGTCGCTGGCGGACTACGACGAGCTGTTCGAGGAGAAGCTGGACCTGCTGCTGCGGCTGCGGGACTCCGAGGAGGTGACCTGGTCGGGCCGGCACCGCCCCCCGCTCACCGGTCAGGGCGTCTACCCGCGGCCGCTGCAGGACCCGCTGCCGATCTGGGTGGGGGTCGGCGGGACGCCGGAGTCCTTCGTCCGCGCCGGGCTGCTCGGCCTGCCGCTGATGGTGGCGGTCATCGGCGGGGAGCCGCGGCAGTTCGCGCCCCTGGTCGACCTCTACCGCCGGGCCGGGGCGCAGGCCGGGCACGCGCCCGAGCGCCTGCAGGTGGGGCTGCACGTGTTCGGCTACGTCGCGGAGAGCACCCGGGCCGCCGCCGACACGATCTACCCCGGCTGGCACGAGATGTTCGCCAAGGTCTCCCGCGAGCGCGGCTTCGCCCGGCCGACGCGGGCGCAGTTCGACGCGACCAGCGGCCCGAACGGCGCCTTCTTCATGGGCGACCCGGACACCGTGGCCGACAAGCTCGTCCGGGTGTCCGGGCAGCTCGGCGGGGTCGACCGCGTCTCGATCCAGATGACCAACCCGCGGCTGGCGCACGCCGACCTGCTGCGCGGCATCGAGCTGCTGGGCACCGAGGTCGCCCCGGGCGTGGCGTCCGCCTGAGGTCACAGCCTCCGGGCGGTGGCGAGCAGGACCGGGTCGTCCTGGCCGGCCCAGGTGCCGGTGAGCGTCGCGGCGCCGTCGGCGGGTGCGACCGGCGTCAGCACGCGGCGCACGACCAGCTCCAGGTCCCCGGCGCGGACGGTCGTCGCGTCGGCGGTGTCGGTGGGGGTCGGCGTGCCCAGGGTGCCGACGTCGGCCGCCGTCCCGCTGCCGGTGACGTGCGCGGTGGGGTCGCGGCGCTCGTGCCGGTGCCCGACCACGACGTACTCCTCGGCCTGAGCGGCGCCTGTGAGCACCACGGCGGCCAGCGCGCCGACGTGGACAGGGTCGGCGCAGCCGTCGTAGCACCAGCGCCGGCCGAGCACCGAGTGCTCCATCGTCCCCACCAGGTGCTCGGCCAGCTCCGGGACGGGCGCGCCGCGGTAGGTCAGCGGCACGTGCAGCAGGGTGTCACCGGCGCGCAGCACGAACGTCTCGCTGCCGACCTCACCGGCCGGGTCGTCGAAGCGGTACGCGGCGACCTGCTCGAGCTCGGCGGCTGCGGCCGCAGCACCCCACGGCCGGCCCGGCGCCCACCCGGCCACCAGCTCGAGCTTGGACGGCCGCAGGGTGGCCCGGTGGATGAGTGCCATGGGGGCGACCGTACGGGCCGGCGTCCGGGCTGCCCGGACGGGTGCCGTCGCCGGTGGCTGCCGCGGATCGCCCGTCCGCCGTACGCTCCTACGACCGGGAACGCGCGACGGGACGCCGCTCGAGCCACCCGGTCGGAGCGCACCGGGACCCCGTCCGTCGGGGCAGCCGGTGGAGAGGCGGGGCGATGGCGCAGGGTCCGGCGTCCATGCCGGTGCTCAGCCGGGGCAGGCACCGCAGTCCGGCGCGCGGGGCGTGCTTCCTGGAGTACACCGCCCTCCTGGCCGGCGAGCCGTTCACCGACGCCCCGGGCTGCGTGGACGGGGAACTGGCCGCGGTCCTGCGGCACGCCAACGACCGGCTGTCGGACGGCGACCGGTTCCGGTTGACCCCCCTGCTCGGCCGCGCGATCGGTCTGGTGGTCCCGGGGCCGGCGGCGCCACGGCGGCGGCGCCCGGCCGATCGGGAGGACGCGCACGCCCTCGCCGTCCACCACGCGGTCGTCGGGGAGCTGCGGGAGTCGGTCTCGCGGCGGTTCACGGCCGCACTCGGCCACCGCCCGTCGCCGGCGGAGTGGCGCTGGCACGCCTGTGGCCGGGACGTCGACCGGCTGTTCTGGTCGCTGATGCTGGAGCCCACCGCGGTCAGCACCTCCGCCGCGTACGTGGATCGGTTGGTCGACCGGCTGGTCCTGCTGCACGAGTGCTACGAGCAGGCGATGGCGCAGCTGGGACTCCCGACGCAGCTGCCGGGAGGGCCGACCTCCTCGGGCCCGGCCACCCCGGACGGCATCCCGGCCGCGTCCCCGTCGGGGGTCTGACCGCCGCGCGGCACGCGGACCGCCCCGCCTGTGGTGCGGTGGGCGGGATGCGGACAGCGCGAGGGACGGACACGGCGGTCTTCCTGCTGGGCCTGTCGGCGCTGCTGACCATCTACGCGACCCAGCCGCTGCTGCCGACGCTCGCCGGCGATCTCGGCGTCTCCGCGACCACCGCCGCGTGGACGGTGAGCGCCACGGCGCTGGGGGTCGCGGTCGCCGCACCGTTCGCCGGGGCGGTGTCGGACCGGCTGGGCCGCAAGCCGGTGATGCTGACGGCGATCGTCGTGCTGGCCGCGGCGACGGCGGCCTGCGCTCTCGCCCCCGGCTTCGCCGTGCTGCTGGCCGCGCGGGCGGCGCAGGGCCTGGCCGTCCCGTTCGTCTTCGCGGTCGCGGTCGCCTACGTGGCCGAGGAGGTGCCCGCCTCCCGGTCGGCCGCCGTCAACGGCCTCTACGTCTCGGGGACGGCGGCCGGCGGCTTCCTCGGCCGGTTCCTCTCCGGCGCGGTCGCGGATGCGTCCGGCTGGCGGGCCTCGTTCGCGGCGCTGGGGCTGGTGCTGCTGGTCGTGCTCGGCGGGGTGGGCGCGCTGCTGCCCCGGGAGCGGCGGTTCACGCCGACGGCCGGTGTGCTCGGCGGTCTGCGCGGCATCGGCGGCCACCTGCGCAACGGGCGGCTGCTGGGCACCTGCGCGCTGGGCGCCGCGGTGCTGTTCGTGCAGGTCGGCGCCTTCACCTACGCCGGGCTGCACCTGTCCGGGCAGCCGTTCGGGCTGGGCACCGCGCAGGTCGGGGCGGTGTTCGCGGTGTTCCTCGTCGCCGTCGTCGTCACGCCGCTGACCGGGCGGCTGGTGTCGCGGGCAGGCCGTCGCGCGGTGCTCGTGCTGGCCACCGCCGTCGTGCTCGCCGGGCTGGCACTGACCCTCGTGCCGGCGACCGCGGCGGTCGTCGCCGGCCTGGCCGGGGCGTGCACCGGCGTGTTCGCCGCCCAGGCCTGCGCCACCGCGCAGGCCGCGGCCAGCGGGGGCACGGCCCGCTCGAGCGCGGTCGGGCTGTACCTGACCTGCTACTACGCCGGCGGGGCCGTCGGCGCCGTCGTCCCGGCGCCGCTGTTCTCGTCGGCCGGGTGGCCGGCGTGCGTGGCCCTGCTGGGCGCGGTCGCCGTCCTCGGTGCCGGCACGGCGCTGGTGAGCTGGCCGGCGCGGGCCGGCGCCGCTGCGCCCGACCGTGCCCGGCGGAACGCGCGCGAGCGGGGACGGGGAGTGGGTCCGAGGAGGCTCAGGCGGTGAGTGCAGGAGCACTCACCGCCTGAGCGTGCTGGGGGAGAGGGTGCGGCGCGGGGACGCGCTCCGCCGGGCGCGCAGGGGTGGCATCCGGCGCCGGCCTGTGAGGGGATGCCCTCTCGGACGCGGACCACGCGGAGGTGCGGCATGACCCGAGCGATCGTCGTCGGCGGCGGGGTCGCCGGGCCGGTCGTGGCGATGGCCCTGCAGCGCGTCGGGATCGAGGCCACCGTGCACGAGGCGCACGCCGGACCCGCGGGCGACGTCGGCGCGTGGCTGGGCCTGCAGACCAACGGGCTGGACGCGCTGCGGGCGATCGACGCGGAGCAGGCGGTCACCGGCGTGGGCTTCCCGACGCCGGTCATCGAGTTCCGCAGTTGGACCGGGAAGGTGCTGGGCGCCGTCCCCACGTCGGGCCCCGGCGGGGACGTCGGCCTCTCCCTGCGGCGCTCGGACCTCTACGCGGCGCTGCACGCCGAGGCGCTGCGCCGCGGCGTGCGGGTCCGCTACGGCTCCCGCCTGGTCGACGCGCGGTGCTCCGCCTCCTCGGTCACGGCGGTCTTCGCCGACGGCACCGCCGAGGAGGCGGACCTCCTGGTCGGTGCCGACGGCGTGCGCTCCACCGTCCGGGCCCTGGTCGACCCCGGGGGGCCGCCGCCCCGCTTCGTGCCGGTGCTCAACACCGCGGGGTACTCCGAGCACGTCCCGCCGGACGCCGAGGTCGGCCGGCTCACGATGGTGTTCGGCCGGCGCGGGTTCGCCGGGTACCTCGCGGCGCCGTCCGGGGGGACCTGGTGGTTCGCCAACCCCCCGCTCACCCGTGAGCCGCCCGCCGGCGAGGTGGTGGGCACCTCGGACGCCGAGTGGCGCGCCCTGCTCTCCGACCTGCACCGCGGCGACCGGTCGCCGGTCCTGGACCTGGTCGAGGCCACGCCGGGCCCGCTGCGCGGGTGGACGACGTACGACGTCCCGACCGTGCGCCGGTGGTCCGCCGGCCGGATGGTGCTCGTCGGGGACGCCGCGCACGCCACCTCACCGGCGGCCGGCCAGGGGTCGTCGCTCGCCGTCGAGGACGCCGTCGTCCTGGCCCGCTGCCTGCGCGACCTGCCGCTCCCCGCGGCCCTGACGGCGTTCGAGGGACTGCGCCGCGAGCGGGTGGAGCGGGTCGTCGCCCAGGGCTTCCGCACGAGCAGCGCCAAGTCGCCGCCCGCGATCGGCCGGGTCGCCCGTGACCTGGTCATGCCGTTCGTGCTGCGGCGCCGGGACCCGCAGGCGTGGGTGCGGGACCACTCCGTCGACTGGGACGCCCCGGCGGTCCCCGCCTGAGCACCTGCGCTCAGCCTCCGGCGAGCAGCGCGTGGACCGCGTCGAGCGGATCGGCGTCGGCCGGGGACCGGTCCGGCCGGTAGCGCACCACCCGGGCGAAGCGCAGCGCGACGCCGCCGGGGTAGCGGGGGCTGCGCTGGGCGCCGTCCAGGGCGACCTCGACGACCAGCTCCGGCTCCAGCAGCACGCCCCACTCGTGCTGCTCGCGGGCGAGCCCGGGGAAGGTCCGCGTCTGCCACTCGAGCAGCTCGTCGGTCATCCCCTTGAACGTCTTGCCGACCATGACCGGCTCGCCGCCGTCAGGGTCGCGGGCGCCCAGGTGGATGTTCGACAGCTTCCCCGAGCGCCGGCCGTACCCCCACTCCGCGCCGAGCACGACCAGGTCGAGGGTGTGCACCGGCTTGACCTTCTGCCACGCCCTGCCGCGCCGGCCGGCGGCGTAGGGCGCGTCGAGCGCCTTGACCACCACGCCCTCGTGCCCTGCGCCCAGCGCGCCGTCGAGCACCTCGGCGGCCTGCTCGGGGGTGGGCCGGCGCACGCCGGGCATGCGCAGTACCGCGTGCTCCAGGGCAGCCAGCAGGCCTGCCAGCGCGTCGAGGCGCACGGCGAGCGGCTCGTCGAGCAGGTCGCGGCCGTCGAGGTGCAGCAGGTCGAAGAAGAACGGGCTGAGGACGACGGCGGGGTCGGGCCCGTCACTGCCGAAGCGGCTCATCGTGTCCTGGAAGGCCCGCGGCCGTCCGTCGTCGTCCAGGGCGAGGGTCTCCCCGTCGAGGACGGCGCTGCGGCACGGCAGCGACCGCACCTGCGCGACCAGCTCG
>DASQXT010000463.1:0-3431 GCA_035639575.1 Geodermatophilus sp. | reverse complement strand
ATCGTCGACGAGGAGCAGCGCTTCGGCGTCGAGCACAAGGAGTACCTGAAGACCATGCGGACGGCGGTCGACGTGCTGTCGATGTCGGCCACCCCGATCCCGCGCACCCTGGAGATGTCGCTGACCGGCATCCGCGAGATGTCGACGATCCTCACCCCGCCCGAGGAGCGGCACCCGGTGCTGACCTACGTCGGCGCCTGGGACGACAAGCAGATGGCCGCGGCGATCCGCCGGGAGCTGCTGCGCGACGGACAGGTCTTCGTCATCCACAACCGGGTGCAGTCCATCGACAAGGCCGCGGCGAAGATCCGCAACCTGGTGCCCGAGGCCCGGGTGGCGGTCGGCCACGGGCAGATGAAGGAGCACGAGCTCGAGCGGATCATGGTCGGCTTCTGGGAGAAGGAGTACGACGTCCTGGTGGCGACGACGATCGTCGAGTCCGGCCTGGACATCCCGAACGCCAACACCCTGATCGTCGACCGGGCCGACACCTTCGGCCTCTCCCAGCTGCACCAGATCCGCGGCCGCGTCGGCCGCGGCCGGGAGCGGGCCTACGCCTACTTCACCTACGACCCGTCACGGCCGCTGACCGAGACCTCGGTCGACCGGCTGACCACCATCGCGCACAACACCGACCTCGGCGCCGGCATGGCGGTGGCGATGAAGGACCTGGAGATCCGCGGCTCGGGCAACCTGCTCGGCGGCGAGCAGTCCGGGCACATCGCCGGCGTCGGGTTCGACCTGTACGTGCGACTGGTCGGCGAGGCGGTCACCGACTACCGGGCGCAGCTGGCCGGCGAGGAGCCGCCGGCCGAGCCGGCCGACGTCCGGGTGGACCTGCCGGTCGACGCGCACCTCCCGCACGACTACGTGCCCGGCGAGCGGCTGCGGATGGAGGCCTACCGCAAGGTGGCCTCGGTGCAGTCCGACGAGCAGGCGCAGGCCGTCCTCGACGAGCTCACCGACCGCTACGGCGCCCCCCCGGCTCCGGTGCTCAACCTGCTGGCCGTGGCACGCTTCCGGGCCGCCGTCCGGCAGTGGGGGATCACCGAGGTGTCGATGCAGGGCCGGGCGATCCGGATCTCACCGGTCCCGCTGCCGGAGTCCAAGCAGATGCGGCTGGCGCGGCTGGCCGACGGCGCGACCTACAAGTCCGCCGTCGACACCATCTCGCTCAAGGTGCCGGTCGGCCCGGACCGGCGCACGCCGCTGCGGGACGTCGCCCTGCTGGACCACCTGCACTCGCTGCTCGCCGCGCTGCTCGAGCAGCCGGTCGCGAAGGCGAGCTAGAAGAAGGACCTCCCTGCCCCCCGCCACTCGCGAGCTCGTGGCGGGACCCTGCAGGGAGGCCGGGCTGTGGCACGCTCGGTCGGTGCACAAGCGTCGCCTGACCGCATCGCTGGCCGTGGGCCTGGTCGCACTGGCCGGGGTGGCCGGCTGCCGCAGCGACCCGAGCGTGGCCGCCTACGTCGGGGACGACCAGGTGACCGTCGACGAGCTGCAGACGGCGGTCGACACCCGCCTGGAGGACCCGGCGCTGGCCCAGGCCGCCACGGGCCGGGAGGACGAGTTCACCCGGCTGGTCCTCACCCGGCTGGTCAACGCCGAGCTCTACGACCGGGTCGCGCAGCGCTACGGCGTCACGGTTAACGACGCCGACGTGCAGGCGCGCCTCGACCAGCTGCTCGCCGGCCAGGACCCGGAGACCGTCTACGCGCAGGCCGCCGCCCAGGGTGTCGCGCGGGCCGACGTCTTCGAGACCGTCCGCCAGCAGCTGCTGCGCCAGCGGGTCGCCGAGTCCCAGGGGCTGGCCGGCGCGCTGGGCGAGGAGCAGCTGCGCGCGGCGTACGAGCAGCAGGCGTCGTCGCTCGCGCAGGTCCCGCTGGGCTACGTCGACGTCCCCGACCAGGCCGCGGCCGACGCGGCCGTCGCCGCGCTGGACGCGGACCCTGGCGCCTACCCGGCGATCGCCGCGCAGTACCCCGGCCAGGCGACGCTGCCCGAGGTGACGACGTACGCGCCCGCGGACGTGCCGGCACCGCTGGCCGACGTGGTGAGCAGCGCCGCACCGAACTCGGCCACCTCGCTCACCGTGCCCGAGCTGCCCGGCGTCCTGGTGGTCTTCGTCGGCGAGCGGGTCGTGCCGAGCTTCGAGGAGGCCCGCCCCGACCTGGAGAAGGCCGCCCGGGCCGACGTCGACGCCGCCGCCCAGAAGCTGGTCGACGAGGTCCGCGCCGACATCCACGTCACCGTGAACCCGCGCTACGGCGCGATCAAGGACGGCGCGGTCGTCCCGTCCGACGACGGGGTCGTCGACCTCCTGGAGACGGGCGGGGACGCCGCCGGACCCTCGCCCGCCGGACCCGCGCCCGCCGGGTGATCGGCTGCGGCAGCCGCACGGGACCTCCCTGGTCGTGAGGCGGGCTGTCGTCGCCGGGTGCCGGCCCGTCCCGGGCCCGCGCGCCGAGCGCGCCCGACGGCCGGCCCACCCTGCCTCGTGCTGACCCACCGGGGGTCCCGGAGACTGACCGGGTGCCCGTCGCGCTCGCCGTCGTCGTCCACCCCGCCCTCCCCGGCCTGCTCACCCCCACCGCCTGGCGGGCGGTCGCCAGCGGCCGGCCGGTGGTCGCGCTGCCCGGCGCCGCCGCGACCGCGGACGCGCTGCGCGCCGAGGGCTGGGCGGTGGACGACGTCCCCGACGCCGCAGCCGCCGCCGGTCGCCCCGACAGCGTCGTCGCCCTGGTCCCGGCAGGGGTCGAGGTCGACGCCGGGGCGGTCGTCGACGCTCCGCCGCTGCCCGGCAGCCGGCTGCTCGACGTCGTCCGGGTGATGGACGTGCTGCGCTCGCCCGGCGGCTGCCCGTGGGACGCCGAGCAGACGCACGCCTCGCTGCGCGGCTACCTGCTCGAGGAGGCCCACGAGGCCTACGACGCGATCGTCGACGACGACCCGGCCGGCATGCGCGAGGAGCTCGGCGACGTGCTGCTGCAGGTGGTCTTCCACGCGCGGGTCGCCGCGGAGGCGGCACCCGGCCGGCGCTTCGACGTGGACGACGTCGCCGGCGACCTCGTCGACAAGCTCGTCCGGCGGCACCCGCACGTGTTCGGCGACGCCGGCCCCCGGGATGTGGCGCAGGTGGAGGCGGGCTGGGAGGAGATCAAGAAGGCCGAGAAGCAGCGGCGCTCGCCGACCGAGGGCGTCTCCCGCTCGCAGCCCGCGGCCTCGTGGGGAGCGGCGCTGGTGCGCCGCGCGGCCCGCGCCGGCCTGACCACCCCCCAGTCCGCGGAGCTCGGCTCGGCCAGCCCCGAGGAGCTGGGGGAGCGGCTGCTGGCCGTCGTCGCCGCCGCCGAGCAGCGCGGCTGGGACGTCGAGGACGCGCTGCGCGAGGCGGTCCGCCGCTACGCCGGGGAGCTCGACGCCGAGGCGGAGGC
>DASQXT010000462.1:0-13923 GCA_035639575.1 Geodermatophilus sp. | reverse complement strand
GGGCGCGCCCGACGGCGGGAACGTCGTCCCGGACGTGTCGGGCGAGGAGTGGGAGGCGCAGCGCCAGGCCCTGCTGGCCCGGGAGCTGTCGCTGGCCGAGCTGCTCGCGGCCCGCGGGCTGGCGCTGCGGTCGGACCTGCTGCGGCCGTTCGCGCACTGGATCACCCCGCCGCGCGAGCCGCGCCGCTACGACACCAAGTTCTTCGTCGCGGCGCTGCCGGTCGGCCAGGAGGCCCGGCACGTCACCGGTGAGGCCGACGAGGTGACCTGGCTGACGCCGACCGCGGCGCTGGCCGAGATGAGCGCCGGCACCCGGCCCATGCTGCCGCCGACGATCCACACCCTCGGGCAGCTCGAGCCCTTCGCCGACGTGGCCGCCGCGCTGGCCGGGTCGCCGCCGGAGCCGCTGCACCCGATCTGCCCGTCGTTCGACGACGAGCCCGACGGCCGCTGGGCGGTGCTCCCCGACGGCACCCGCATCCGCCTGGTGGTGCCATTGCCTTCGTGACCCTCCGGGTCACACCGCGGCCAGGTGCCGTTCCCCGTCGCCGTTGAGCCGCTGCGTCGCGCCTGTGCGGACCCCTCCGGGGCCCACTCGGCGCGACAACTCCGCTACCTGGCCCTACGGCGCAGGCGCTCCTCATCGAGGACGACGACCGACTTGCCCTGCAGCTGGATCCAGCCGCGGTGCACGAAGTCGGCCAGCGCCTTGTTCACGGTCTCGCGGGAGGCGCCGACCAGCTGGGCCAGCTCCTCCTGGGTCAGGTCGTGCTTGACGCGCAGGCCCTCGCCCTCGCGGCTGCCGAACCGGTCGGCCATCTGCAGCAGCGCCTTGGCGACCCGGCCCGGGACGTCGGTGAAGATCAGGTCGGCCACCGAGTCGTTGGTGCGGCGCAGCCGGCGGGCCAGCACGTGCAGCAGCCGCTCACCGACCTCGGGGTGCGCCTCGATCCACGGGCGCAGGACCGACTGCGGCATGCGGGCCAGCTTGACGTCGGTGACCGCGGTGGCGGTCGCGGTGCGCGGGCCCGGGTCGAAGACCGACAGCTCGCCGAACTGGTCGGAGGGGCCCATCACGGCCAGCACGTTCTCGCGGCCGTCGGGCGACCGACGGGAGAGCTTGATCTTGCCGGAGATGACGATGTAGAGGCTGTCGCCCGGCTCGCCCTCGTTGAAGACCACGCGGCCGCGGGGGAGCGTCACGGTCTCCAGGCGGCTCACGACCGGGTCCACCGCCTCCTTCGGCAGCTCCTGGAAGAGCCCCGACTGGGCCAGCACCTCGTCCACTACGCGTCCTCTCGCACACACACCTGGGAGCACCGGCACGCGGCCGGCCCGGTCGGCGAGCCGCGTCGTCGCGGCGCCGTCCGGGGAGAGTCTAGGGGTCTGTGCGGATCGTCACCCGATCGGACGCCCGCTCGGCCACCCCCAGGGGTGAGTTCCCGCAGGTCGACGGGCGGGTCGCTCCGGCTTCAGACGACGGGCGGCTCGGCCTCGCGGCGCACCCGCGACCGCCGGCGACGCCGCCAGCGGGCCATGGCGCGGCGGATGCCGGAGTTGGCCAGCGTGTCGACCTCGCCCGCACTCGCGGTGGAAAGGAACTCGGCCACCTCGCGGGGGCCGGCCGGTCGGCGCAGCGGCTCCTCGACGCGCTCCATCACCAGCAGGAAGGCGATGACCAGGGGCGGGAACAGGATGACGCTGAGGGCGACCACCGGCTCCTCCTCTCTCCTCGTCGCAGGACGCGGACCGGACGGACCGACGTGCGCGAGCACTCCCATGTACCCCGGGGCGCCGCGGCGGAAGCCCCGGCGACGGCGGTCGCGATGATGACACGGGCCCTCTCAGCCGATCCGCCTACCCTCGACCGCGTGTCCTCGCCCGCCTACGCCCGGCCCGTCCCGCCGCACGCCCGCCGTGCCGCTGCCCGGGGCGGCTCCCCGTTCGACCCGCAGGAGACGCCGCTGGCGCGCACCCGGCGGGCCCGGCGGATGGCCCGCGAGCTGGCGCTCATCCACCCCGACGCGCACTGCGAGCTCGACTTCACCAACGCCTTCGAGCTGCTGGTGGCCACGGTGCTCTCGGCTCAGACGACCGACAAGACGGTCAACCGGGTCACCCCCACGCTGTTCGCCAAGTACCCCGACGCCCAGGCGCTGGCCGGTGCCGACCGCGCCGAGCTCGAGGAGGTGCTCAAGCCCACCGGCTTCTTCCGGGCCAAGGCCACCTCGGTGCTGGGCCTCGCGCAGGCGCTGCTGGAGCGGTTCGACGGCGAGGTCCCCGGCCGGATGGAGGACCTGGTCACGCTGCCCGGCGTGGGCCGCAAGACCGCCAACGTCGTCCTGGGCAACGCCTTCGACGTCCCCGGGCTGACCGTCGACACGCACTTCGGCCGGCTGGTCCGCCGGTTCGGCTGGACGGCGGAGGAGGACCCGGTCCGGGTCGAGGCCGAGGTCGCCGAGCTGATCCCCAAGCGTGACTGGACGATGTTCAGCCACCGGGTGATCTTCCACGGCCGCCGGGTCTGCCACGCCAAGAAGGCGGCCTGCGGCGCGTGCGGCCTGGCCCGGTGGTGCCCGTCGTACGGCATCGGACCGACCGACCCGGAGGTCGCCACGAAGCTGGTCAAGACCCCGGCCGCCTCCGACACCGAATGAGCGCCCGCAGCACCAGGACGGCGGCCGGGGTGCTGGCGCTCGGGCTCGCGCTCGCCGGGTGCACCTCGGGCGCCGCGGACGAGCCGGGCGGCACGGCGGCCGCCCCGACGACCGACCCGCTCGCGGCGCTGGCGCCCTGCCCGGAGCGGCCGGACCGTCCGGCCGAGGGCGCCGAGACGCTGCCGGCCCTCGACCTGCCCTGCCCGGGCGGTGGGTCGCTCGACCTCGGCCGCGCCCCCGGCGTCCCCACCGTGGTGAACCTGTGGGCCAGCTGGTGCGGCCCCTGCCGCGAGGAACTGCCGCTGGTCCAGCAGCTGGCCGACGCCGGCGGCGACCGGCTGTCGGTGGTCGGCGTCATCAGCAGGGACGGCGCGCCGCAGGCCGGGTCCTTCGCCGCGGACGCCGGGGCCACCTTCCCCAGCGCCTTCGACGGGCAGGGCGAACTGATGGCCGAGCTGGGCCTGGGGGCGCTGCCCTACACCTACCTCCTCGATGCCGACGGCGGGGTCGCGTACGTCCAGGTGGGGCCGGTCGCCGACCTCGCCGAGCTGGAGGGCCTGGTCGCCGAGCACCTGGGGGTGACGCTGTGACCGACGCGCCTGCCGCCGACCCCGCGCTGCCGGAGTACCTGCGCCGGCTGCTCACCGCGGGCGACGCCCTGCCGCTGCGCCACCGGATGCCCCGGCCCACGGCGACCGCCCGGCGCTCGGCGGTGCTCATCCTGTTCGGCGAGGGCCCGCGCGGCGCCGACGTCCTGCTGATCGAGAAGTCCGCGCACCTGCGCACCCACGCCGGGCAGCCCGCCTTCCCCGGTGGCGGCGCCGACCCCGGCGACGACTACCCGGTGGGCACCGCGCTGCGGGAGGCCGAGGAGGAGGCGGGCATCGACCCCGACGGCGTCCGCGTGCTCGCCACGCTGCCGGAACTGTTCCTCGGGCCCTCGGACAACCTCGTGGTGCCGGTCGTGGGCTGGTGGGACGACCCCCGCGACGTCACCGTCGGCGACCCCCGCGAGGTGGCCCGGGTGGCGCGGGTGCCGCTGGCCGACCTCGCCGACCCGGCCAACCGCTTCCGCATCCGCCACCCGTCGGGCTACGTCGGCCCCGCGTTCGGCGTCGCCGGCATGGTGGTCTGGGGCTTCACCGGTGGCCTGCTCGACGCGATCCTCGAGGCCGCCGGGCTGGCCCGGCCCTGGGACACCGGCGACGTGCGGCAGCTGCCGCCGCTCGGTGCCCGCCGCCCGCAGCTGCCCGGCACCCTCGACCCGGTGGACGACGAGGACGCCGCCGCGCCGACGGTGGCCGACCCCGCACCCGACGGCCCTCCGGCAAGTACCGTTCCCCCGCGATGAACGGTAGAAGGACCTCCTTGCCCCCCGCCGCTCGCAGGCTCGCGGTGGGCCCCTGCAAGAAGGCCGCCGGGGTCGCCGCCGCAGTGGTCCTGCTCACCGGGTGTGGCGGCGGGGGGACGGCGGAGCAGGCGGCGCCGTCGTCCGGCCCGGCACCGGGCACCGTGACGACCGCGCCCGACGGCGTCCAGGAGGTCACCCTGCAGACGCAGGACGACTACGTCTTCACCCCTGACGCCTTCACCGTCGCGCCCGGTCAGGTGCGGCTGACCGTGGTGAACGCCGCCCGGCAGACGACCCACAACTTCCGCTTCACCCCGGGTGACGGGCCCGAGGCGATCCAGCCCGAGATCCCGCTGCTGGCGCCGGGGGAGCGCCGCACGATCGAGTTCACGGTGACCGCGCCCGGCGCGTACGGGTTCGAGTGCAGCTTCCACACCCAGCTGGGGCAGTTCGGCACCATGACGGTCAGCGGTTGAGCACCGCCATGTCCATCGTCGACGTCGTCCTCATCGGCCTGGCCCTGGTCTTCGCCTTCTCCGGCTTCCGGCAGGGCGTGATCGTCTCGGCCACCTCGTTCTTCGGCTTCTTCGGGGGCGCGGTCCTCGGCGCGCAGCTGTCCCGGCCGGTGGCCGACCGGCTCGACGGGTCGGCCACCACGCGGGTGTTCGCGGCCCTGGTCGTCGTCCTCGCCGCGGCGCTGCTGGGGCAGGTGCTCGCCGGCGCGATCGGCCGGGCGGTGCGCCGCCGCGTGACGTGGCAGCCGGCCGAGATCGTCGACTCGGTGGCCGGCGCGGTGCTGTCGGCGGTCGCGGTGCTGCTGGTCGCCTGGATGGTGGCCACCCCGCTGGCCAACGCGCCGTTCCCCCAGCTCTCCAGGCAGGTGAAGCAGTCGGCGCTGGTCCAGGCGGTCGACCGCACCGTCCCGGACGGCGTCCGGGGGGTCTACGACTCGCTGCGGGAGGCCATCGACCGCAACGGGCTGCCCGATGTGCTGGACCCGCTGACCCCGACAGAGGTGCCCGACGTCCCGGCGCCGGACCCGGCCCTGGCCTCGAGCCCCGTCGTCCGGTCGGTGTCGGGCTCGGTGGTGCAGATCAGCGGGGTCGCGCCGTCGTGCTCCCGGCAGATCGACGGCTCCGGCTTCGTCTACGCGCGGGAGCGCGTGATGACCAACGCGCACGTGCTCGCCGGCGTCACCGACCCGGTCGTCACCGCGGAGGGCGAGGAGTACGAGGCCGTCCCGGTGTACGTCGACGAGGAGACCGACGTCGCGGTGCTCGCCGTCCCCGGGCTGCCACAGATCCCGCTCACCTTCGCGCCGCAGCCGGCCGCCACCGGCGACAGCGCGATCATCATGGGGTACCCCGGTGGCGGCCGGCTGTTCATCGGCCCGGCGCGGGTGCGCGACCACACCGGCATCAGCGGGCCGGACTTCCGCAACGAGCAGACCGTGGTCCGCGACGTCTACGCGCTCTACGGCGAGGTGCGCGCCGGCAACTCCGGCGGCCCGCTGTTCGACCCGGAGGGCCACGTGCTCGGCGTCGTGTTCGCCTCGGCCATCGACGACCCGCTCACCGGTTACGCACTCACCGACGAGCAGGTCGCGGACGCCGCCGTGACCGGCCAGGCCTCGTCCTCCCGGGTGCCCACGGGCGCCTGCGAGTGAAGGACCCCGTCCTCCCCACCCCTCGCACGCTCGGGGCGGTGCCCCTGGACGGGGTCGACCTCACGCGCGTGACCAGGCGGTCAGCGCTGCGTTGACCGCCGCGGGCACCTCCTCGTGCGGGAAGTGCCCGACGCCGGGCAGCTCCCGCCACTCGTAGGCCCCGGCGACGTAGCGGCCCGACCCGCGGGCCGACGACGGCAGCACGCAGGGGTCGAGGACGCCGTGCAGCTGCAGGGTCGGCGCGGTGACCGGCGCGGCCATCCGGCGGGCGTAGCGCAGCCCGTCGGGGCGCAGCTGGGATCGGCCGGCCCAGCGGAAGTACTCCATCGAGCCGTAGGCGGCCTGCGGGATGCGGGCGGCCGAGCGGTAGCGGGACACCGCCTCGGCGAACCCGGCGGTCGCGGTCCAGTCGGGGCCGGCCCAGCGGCGCATCAGCTCGGCCACCGGGTCGTCGTCGGCGCGGGTCAGCCGGCGCTCGGGCAGCCGCGGCAGCTGGAAGCCCAGGACGTGGCGCAGGGCCCGCCGCTGGGCGCCGTCCTTCAGCGCCGCCCGCAGCTGCCGAGGGTGCGCCATGGAGAGCACCGCCAGCCGGCGGACGCTGCGGGGGTGCAGGGCGGCCATCGTCCACGCCACCAGGCCGCCCCAGTCGTGGCCGACGACGACGGCGTCCTGCTCGCCCAGTGTGCGGACCAGTGCGGCGACGTCGGCTGCGGCGGTCGGCAGGTCGTAGCCGCGCGGGGGCTTGTCGCTGCCGCCGTAGCCGCGCAGGTCGGGCGCGACGGCGCGGAACCCGGCCGCGGCGAGGGCCGGCAGCTGCGACCGCCAGGCCCACCAGAACTCGGGGAAGCCGTGCAGCAGCAGCACCAGCGGGCCCTCACCCGCCTCGGCGACGTGCAGCCGGACGCCGTTGGCCGACAGGTCGCGGTGGGTCCACGGGCCCGGCAGCAGGACGCTGGTCGCGTCCGGCCGCTCCTCGTCGGGGGTGCTCACCGGAGCGCGCTCCGGGGCGCGCCCGCTCAGACGGTGTAGTTGTCGTTGCCGCGCAGCTGGACCCGGCCGTTGGAGACGGTCGGCACCTCACGCCGACGCTGGCCGGGGGCCTCGCGGTGGATGACCTCGGGCAGGTCCCGCAGCGTCTCCATCGTGCGCTCGGGCTTCTCGATCCGCTTCAGCGCCCGGCGGCCGACCAGCGCGGCGATGCCGGCCAGCAGCACCAGCAGCACCCAGACGAGCAGGTAGGAGATCCACCGGATCAGGCCCAGCCAGGTGAGGAACTCGGCGATGGTGACGAACAGGAAGATGCCGGAGAAGAACAGCAGGGCGCCTGCGGCCCCGAAGGCGCCGGCGCCGATGCCGGCCTTCTTCGCCGACCTGCCGACCTCGGCCTTGGCCAGCTCGATCTCGCTGCGGATGAGCGTCGAGACGTCCGCCATGGCGCTCTGCACCAGGGCGCCGACGGAGGGCTCCTCCGCGCGGGTGGTGCTCCGTGCCCCGGACGGGCTCGACGGTGCGCTGTGGGCCACGAGGGGCACCTCCTGGGGACGACGGGCGGCTTCCGGGCCGCCCGACGCGAGCGGCCCACCGTGGGGAATGGTGCCCCATGATCACCGGTCGCGCGCCCCGGTGGCCTCCTCACGGCGCCCGTGGCCGGGAGGAGTGGGGCCCGGAGGGTCCCCGACGAGCGGCCGGGTGGGCTCCGCATCGTCGGGGACGGTTCCTGGCTGCGGTGTCGGCCGGAGGCCGACGATGTGCCTAGTCGTCGGACGACGAGTTGGCCGGCAGCTTGTCCTTGATCAGGTTCATCACCGACGAGTCGGTGAGCGTCGTGACGTCGCCGAGCTCGCGGTTCTCGGCGATGTCCCTCAGCAGCCGGCGCATGATCTTGCCCGAGCGGGTCTTGGGCAGCTCCTGCACGACCATGATCTGGCGCGGCTTGGCGATCGGGCCGATGTCCTTGGCCACGTGGCTGCGCAGCTGCTGGACCAGCTCGTCGCCGGAGTCCTCGGCGTTCCCGCGGAGGATGACGAAGGCGACGATGCCCTGGCCGGTGGTCGGGTCGCTGGCGCCGACGACCGCCGCCTCGGCGACGGTGGGGTGCGCGACCAGCGAGGACTCGACCTCGGTGGTGGAGATGCGGTGGCCCGACACGTTCATGACGTCGTCCACCCGGCCGAGCAGCCAGATGTCGCCGTCGGCGTCCTTCTTGGCGCCGTCCCCGGCGAAGTAGACGTCCTTGCCGAACCGCGACCAGTACGTGTCGACGTAGCGGTCGTCGTCGCCCCAGATGGTGCGCAGCATCGCCGGCCACGGCTCGGTGAGCACCAGCAGCCCGGTGGTGTCGTCGCCGAGCTCGTTGCCCTCGTCGTCGACGACCTTCGCGGAGATGCCGGGGAACGGCGTCTGCGCCGACCCGGGCTTGAGGCTCGTCACGCCGGGCAGCGGGTTGATCATGTGCGCGCCGGTCTCGGTCTGCCACCAGGTGTCCACGATCGGGCAGCGGCCGCCGCCGATGTGCTCGTGGTACCAGAGCCACGCCTCGGGGTTGATCGGCTCGCCGACCGAGCCGAGGACCCGCAGCGAGGACAGGTCGAAGTTGGCCGGGATGTCCTCGCCCCACTTCATGAAGGTCCGGATGACCGTGGGGGCGGTGTAGAGGATCGTGACCTTGTACTTCTCGATGAGCTCGAACCAGCGGCCGCGGTGCGGGGTCTCGGGGGTCCCCTCGTACATGATCGAGGTGGCCCGGTTGGCCAGCGGCCCGTAGACGATGTAGCTGTGGCCGGTGACCCAGCCGATGTCGGCCGAGGTCCAGAAGACGTCGCTGTCGGGCTTGAGGTCGAAGGACGCCCAGTGCGAGTAGGCGACCTGGGTGAGGTAGCCGCCGGAGGTGTGCAGGATGCCCTTCGGCGACGCCGTCGTCCCCGAGGTGTACATGATGTAGAGCGGGTGCTCGGCGTCGAACGCCTCGGCCGTGTGCTCGGTCGACTGCCGGTCGACGACGTCGTGCCACCACAGGTCGCGGCCCTCGGTCCACTCGACGTCCTGCTCGGTCCGCCGGACGACGAGCACGTTGCGGACGCTCTCGGTGCGGCCGACCGCCTCGTCGACCGCCGGCTTGAGCGCGCTCGGGGCGCCGCGCCGGTAGCCGCCGTCGGAGGTGATCACCAGGACGGCGCCGGAGTCGGTGATCCGGCTGGCCAGCGCGTCGGAGGAGAACCCGCCGAAGACCACCATGTGGACGGCGCCGATGCGGGCGCAGGCCAGCATCGCGACGACCGCCTCCGGGATCATCGGCATGTAGATGGCCACCCGGTCGCCGGTCTGCACGCCCAGCTCCACCAGTGCGTTCGCGGCCTTGCAGACCTCGTCCTTGAGCTGGGCGTAGGTGATCGTGCGGGTGTCGCCCGGCTCGCCCTCCCAGTGGTAGGCGACCTGCTCCCCGTGACCGGCCTCGACGTGCCGGTCGACGCAGTTGTAGGCGACGTTGAGCTTGCCGCCGACGAACCACTTGGCGAACGGCGGGTTGCTCCAGTCCAGGACCTCGTCCCACTTCTGCGCCCAGCTCAGCCGGTCGGCCGCCTCGGCCCAGAAGCCCAGCCGGTCCTGCGCTGCCCGCTCGTAGACGTCGGGACCCACGTTGGCCTGCGCCGCCAACTGCTCCGGCGCGGGGAACCGGCGGCCCTCCAGCTCGGTCGACTCGCTCATGCGACTCCTCCTGCTCCCTGACGTCGTCGTCGACGCCTGTCCTGTGTCCGGTCGTCGCGGTCGGCACCCGGCGTCCCGGCAACAGCGCGACGCAGCGTGCTCTCCACCACACCGTATTGCCCATGACGCTCCGCGTCTGCCCGGCGCAACGTCGGCGCAGCGGGGCGCGTGGTCCGGGCCGCGCGGGGCGGCCAGACTGGCCCGGTGACGGCGGACGTGCAGGCGGAGGTGGCCGCGCGGGTGCCCGGCGCGGCGGCGCTCGGGCTGCTCGCGCCGCCGTCCGAACCGGTGGTCCCCGCAGCACTGCTCGCCGACGCCGGATGGACGGCCGAGCGGTTGACCGCGCTCGGGGCGCGGTACGGCTCCGACGACCGGCGGGTGCTGGCCACGGTGTGGTGGTACTCGGCGTCCTCGGTGCTGCTCACCCCGGCGCTGGCCGGGCTGGCGACCGGGCTGCCGCTGTCGGCGCGGCTGGCCGACACGTCGGTGGCCCTGCTCGGGGGCGGGACGCCGATCGCCGCGACGTCGTCCGCACCGGGCACGGACACCGCCGCGGAGCTGCGGGAGAGCCTCTCCGCGGTGGTCGACGCCGTGGCCGCGGCCGGCCGGGTGCGGGCCCGGCCGCTGTGGGCGATCGCCACGGACTCGCTGGCCAACCGGCTGCTCGCCCTGGGGCGGGCGCTGGGGGACGAGCGGGGGGTCACCGCGCTGGCCGCCCCGCTGGCGGCCGCGGTCGGTCCGCCGCTGCCGGCGCCCCGCTACGTCGACGTCGCCGGTGTGCGCTTCACCCGGCGGGTGTCGTGCTGCCTGCTCTACCGGCTGCCGCCCGAGCCGCTGTGCACCTCCTGCCCGCGCCGGCCCGCCGCCGAGCGGGAGGTGCTGCTGGAGGACACCGCCGCGCGGATGCGCTAGCCGTCCGGCTCACCCGGCCGCCGAGCGGCGGGCGAGCACGACCGCGTAGGCGAACTCCCGTCCGTCGCGGGTCACCGGCAGCACCAGCTGCTCGACGTCCGCCGTCGTGGGGAGCCGGGCGAGGGACTCCCCCAGCCGCGGAGCCGGGGTGCTCGACCAGATCGCCAGGATGCCGGAGGGGCGCAGCGCCGCCACCGCGGCGGCCAGCCCGGCCGGGCGGTAGAGCGCGTCGTTCGACGGGTGCACCAGGAAGCCCGGCCCGTTGTCGACGTCGAGCAGGACGGCGTCCCACCGGCCGTCGTGCTCGGCCAGGACGTCGGCGACGTCCCCGGTGCGCACCCGCAGCCGGGGGTCGCCGAGCGGGAGCGCCGGCAGCCTGCCCTCCGCGGCCCACCGGACCAGGGGCGCGTGCAACTCGGCCACCTCGACGGTGCCGACCCGCGGCTCGGCGAGCGCGCTGGCCGCCGTCCACCCCAGGCCGAGCCCGCCGACGAGCACCCGCAGGTCGCGGCCCGGCAGCCGGCGCAGCGCCTCGGTGGCCAGGGCGCGCTCGGTCGTGGTGTCGACGTCGTCCATCGCGAAGACGCCGTCGACGACCAGCTCGAGGTGCGTGCCGCCGTCGTCGGTGGTGCGCCGGCGGAGGGCCACCTCGCCGCGCGGCCCCTCCGCCCGGGCCAGCGTCTCGAGCACCGGACCACCCCCTCACGGCAGGAACAGCATCGTGTCGCCGAACTCGTGCCACAGGTAGCCACCGGCGACGGCCCGCGCGTAGGCCCGGTCGACCAGCTCGCGGCCCGCCACCGCCTCGAGCAGCAGCAGGTGGCTGGCGTCGGGCGCGTGCAACCCGGTGAGCAGGCCGGTGACGACCCGGGCGGGGCGGTCGGGGCCGAGCACCAGGTCGGTCCAGCCGGCGGCCGCGCGGGTGACGCCGTCCTCGCCGGTCGCCGTCTCCAGCGCGCGGGTGACCGTCGTCCCGACGGCGACGACGCGGCTCCCGGCGGCGCGCGTGGCGTTGACCAGGCGGGCGGTGACCCCGGGCACCCGGTAGCGCTCCGGCGCCGGCGGTTCGTGCAGCTCGGGACTGGAGACGCCGGCGTGCAGCACCACCGGGACGACGGGGACGCCGCGGGCCATCAGCCGCACCAGCACCCGGTCGGTGAACGGCCGTCCGGCGCTGGCGTTCTCCGCGCTGCCGGGTTCGGTGGCGTAGACGTTCTGCGCGTCGGCCAGCGGGACGGCGGCACCGAGGTAGCCGTAGCGGATCGGCGCGCCGTGCCGCTGCAGGTGCTCGGCGGCGGGGACGGCCGGGTCGGGGCGGGCCCGCCACAGCCGCGACGCCCGCGCCGGTGCCGGGAAGCCCTCCACCAGCCGCAGCCGGACGCCGCCGGGCAGGTCCAGGACCGTCCCGGGCTCCACGCCGCGGTCGGGGCCGTCGTTGTCCGGACGGCGCAGCTCCACGACCCAGTCGCCGTCGTCCAGCGTGGTGGCGACGTGCAGCGGGGCGCGCACGCCGTCGGCCCGGAGGACGTCGAGGCGCGCGGGCAGCGTCGCCGAGGTGTTGACGACGACGAGGTCGCCGGGCTCGAGCAGCTCGGGCAGGTCGCGGAAGACCGTCTCGGTGATCGCGTCGGGCCGGACCGCCATCAGCCGCACGCCGTCGCGGGCCAGGCCCCGGCGCTCCGGCGGCGCGGCCGCCTCGGCCCCCATGGCGCGCGTGGTCACCGGCCGGCCTCCGCCGGGACGGCGACGTCCGCGGCGCGGTAGCGGCCGCTGGGCAGGTCGCCGTCCACCAGCCGCAGCAGCGCGGGGACGACGGCCGCCGGCTCGGGCAGCCCGGTGGCGTCGGGGTCGGCCGCGCGGTGCATGTCGGTGGCCATGTCGCCGGGGTCGACGGCGTACACCCGCAGCGCCGGGTGCTCGACGGCGAGGACGGCGGTCAGCTGGTCCAGCGCGGCCTTGCTCGCGCCGTACCCTCCCCAGCCCTCGTAGGCCTCGACCGCGGCGTCGCTGCTCACGTCGAGCACGACCCCGCCGGCCCGCTCGAGCGCCGGCAGCACCGCCTGGACCAGCGCGAGCGGGGCGACGGTGTTCACCGCCAGCACCCGCTCGAGGGCCGCGGGCGGCAGGTCGGCCAGCCGGGGGAGCGGGGTCGGGCCGAGCTCGCTGGCGTTGTTGACCAGCAGGTCCAGCCGGTCGCCGACGGCGGCGGCGAGCGCGGCGCGGTGGGCGGGGTCGGCGACGTCGCCGGGGACGGCGGTCACCAGGTCCGGGCGGGGCAGCGCGGCGACGGTGGCGGCCAGCCGGCCGGGGACGCGGCCGTCGACCACGAGCCGCCAGCCACGCCGGCTCAGGGCCTCGGCCAGGGCGGCGCCCAGGCCGCGGGAGGCCCCGGTGACGAGTGCGGTGGGAGGTGTCATGGCGTTACCGTCGGACCTCAAGTGCGCTTGAGGTCAAGGGGAGGCGCGGTGGACGGGCTGCTGACCATCGGGCAGGTCGCCGAGCGGTCGGGGATGGCGGTCTCCGCGCTGCGCTACTACGAGGCGCAGGGGCTGGTCACGGCCACCCGGACGCCCGGCGGCGCGCGGCGCTTCCCGCGCAGCGTGCTGCGCCGGCTGGCGTTCGTCCGGGCCGCGCAGAACGTCGGGCTGACGCTGCCGGAGATCCGCGCGGCGCTGGCCACGCTGCCCGACGGGCGCACGCCGTCGGCCCGCGACTGGGCCCGGCTCTCGGAGTCGTGGCGGGACCGGCTCGACGAGCGGATCCGGGCGCTGGAACAGCTGCGCGACGGGCTGTCGTCGTGCATCGGCTGCGGCTGCCTGTCGCTGACCCGGTGCGCGCTCTACAACCCCGGCGACGCCCAGGGCGCCGAGGGGCCGGGGGCGCGGCTGCTGTCCCCGGCGCTGCGCCGGGTGCCGCCGGTCTCCAACTCCGGGTGACCGCGGGACCGACGCGGGAGGAGCACTGCGGCAGGTGTCGGGGTCTGCGTCCCCGTGTCGCACGGCGGCCGGGTGCGGGAGAAGATCGCCGGATGGGGCTGATGCCGGCTGCGTTCCTCGGCCACGGCAACCCGGTGAACGCGCTCGAGGACAACCGCTACACCCGGGCCTGGCGCGCGTTCGGGCAGGCGGTGCCGCGCCCGCGGGCGGTCCTGGTGGTCTCGGCGCACTGGTTCGTCCACGCCACCGCGGTGACCGCGATGCCGCGGCCGCGCACGCTCCACGACTTCTTCGGCTTCCCGCGCGAGCTCTACGACGTGCGCTACGACGCGCCCGGGCTGCCCTCGCTGTACGAGGAGGTCGCCGACCTGGTCCACCCGACCTGGGTGGGCGCCGACCTCGACAGCTGGGGCTTCGACCACGGCGCCTGGTCGGTGCTGCGGCACGTGCTCCCCGACGCCGACGTGCCGGTCGTGCAGCTGTCGGTCAACGCGCTCGAGCCGGCCGAGCACCACCTGCGCCTGGGCGCCGCGCTGGCCCCGCTGCGGGAGGACGGCGTGCTGGTGATCGGCAGCGGGAACGTCGTCCACAACCTGCGCGCGGTCAGCCGCGCGATGCCCGACACCGGGTACGACTGGGCGCAGCGCTTCGACGAGGCGGTGCGCGAGGTCGTGCTCGAGCGGCCGACCGAGGCCG
>DASQXT010000461.1:0-4701 GCA_035639575.1 Geodermatophilus sp. | reverse complement strand
CAGAGCCGGGGGCAGGTTGCCCACGTGTTACTCACCCGTTCGCCACTCATCCCCACCCGAAGATGGTTCAGCGTTCGACTTGCATGTGTTAAGCACGCCGCCAGCGTTCGTCCTGAGCCAGGATCAAACTCTCCGTAGATGAATTCGAAACCGGGCGAGAACCGAGAACTGGACGCTCTCGATCAATCTCAACCAAAGAAACCCACAACGGGGTTGCTACTTGGCACTGACTTTCGGCACGCTGTTGAGTTCTCAAGGAGCGGACGCTCACGACACCCGGCCGGGTGGGCCTTCGATCGCGGCGGCTGTTCCACGTTACGCCGCTCACTGTGTCCGTCAAGCGGCGGGTCCAGGACCCGCGCCCGGCGCTCGGAGCGGCGGCACCCAGGTCAACCGACGTCCCCCGGGTGGTGTTCCCGAGGCCCGCAGCTGCTGGGCAGGCGGCGCCTGGTCCGACCCGCGGGCGGTGACTCTGCAACCGTCCCGCTCCGGTCTCGCCGGGCGCAGAGAGAAAGTTACGTGGGTGTCGTCCGGGCTGTCAAACCGGCCCGGCGTGACGCCCGACACCCGTCCGGAACAGCCCCGTCACACGCCGTTCACACGGGCTCAGGCGCGTCGGACCCCCGCCACGGAGCGCTTCCCGCGGCGCAGCACCAGCCAGCCCCCGGGCAGCCAGTCGGACTCCCCCGGCACGGCGTCGGCGTCGGTGACGCGCTCGTTGTTCAGGTACGCGCCGCCCTCCTTCACCGTGCGCCGGGCCTCGGAGAGGCTGCTGACCAGCCCGGTCCGCTGGAGGAGTGCGGCGACGGTCGGCGTCCCCTCGTCGACGGTGATGCTGCCGGCCTCCCGCAGGGCGGCGCCCAGGGTCTCCGGGCCCAGGGCGGTGAGGTCGTCGCGGCCGAACAGCGCGCGGCCGGCGGCCTCGGCCTGGCGCAGCTCGTCCTCGCCGTGCACCAGGCGGGTGAGCTCCTCGGCCAGCGCCCGCTGGGGCGCCCGGGAGGCGGGGCGTTGCTCGGACTCGGCGACCAGCGCGGCCACCTCCTCGGCCGGCCGCTCGGAGAACAGCGGCAGCCAGGCGCGGGCGTCGACGTCGTCGATGTTGAGCCAGTACTGGAAGAACGCGTACGGGCTCGTCAGCTCGGGGTCCAGCCAGATGGTGGCGCCCTCGGTCTTCCCGATCTTCCGGCCGTCGGCCGTGGTGATCAGCGGGGTCGACAGGGCATGGGTCGCCGCGCCCTCGGTCCGGCGGACCAGGTCGACGCCGGCGGTGATGTTCCCCCACTGGTCGGAGCCACCGGTCTGCAGCGTGCAGCCGTGCCGGAGGAACAGCTGGTGGAAGTCGTTGGCCTGCAGGATCTGGTAGCTGAACTCCGTGTAGCTGATCCCGGCATCGCTGTTGAGGCGGGCCGAGACCGCCTCCTTGGCCAGCATCCGGTTGACCCGGAAGTGCTTGCCCAGCTCGCGGAGGAAGTCGATCGCCGACAGCGGGGCGGTCCAGTCCAGGTTGTCGACGTAGACCGGCGCCCGCAGCCCCTGCTCGGCGGCCGGCCGGTCGAGGAACGGAGCCACCCGGCGTCGGATCCGGTCCACCCAGCCCGCGACCGTCGCGGGGTCGTTGAGCACGCGCTCGGACGTCGGTCGCGGGTCCCCGATCAGCCCGGTGGCCCCACCGACCAGCACGATCGGCTGGTGCCCGGCCCGCTGGAGCGCCCGCAGGACCATGAACTGGATCAGGTGGCCGACGTGCAGGCTCTCCGCCGTCGGGTCGAACCCGCAGTAGTAGGTGACCGGACCGTCGGCGAGGTGCTTGCGCAGCGCCTCCTCGTCCGTGCTCTGGGCGATCAGCCCGCGGCGGTGCAGCTCGTCGATCACGTCCGTCACGGGTCCATCCTCGCTGGCGCTCGTCGGCCCCGCGCCGGGGGTGCTCCGTCCCTGCGTGACCTCGCGAGCTCGGTCACCGAGCCCCATCCTGCCTGATCAGCTCGTCCGGCCGGCGCGGCGGCGGGGCTTGCCGCCCGGACGGAAGGCGCTGACCGACGCCGCCCCGGTCTCCCAGTACCGCCACGGCAGCTCGGTGGCCACGCTGATCCCGACACGTGGCCCGGCCGAGACGTCGGCCGGCGGGTCACCCCGGTGCAGGCGCACGGAGGACGACGGGTCGAGCAGGTCGGCGTCCTTGTCGTCGGGACCGATGGCGAGGGCCTGGGTCAGCCGGGCGGGACCGCGGGCGAGGTCGCGCGGCGTGCGGGCGGAGGGACGGCGGGCGGCGGCGAGCTCCTCCCCCACCACGACGTCCCCGGCGCGCAGCAGCACCGCCGAGCCCTGGCCCTCGGCACCCACGACGACGTTGGCGCACCAGTGCACGCCGTAGCTGAAGTAGACGTAGAGCCGCCCGGGCGGGCCGAACATGACCGCCGCCCGTGGCGTGGGCCCACGGTGGGAGTGCGCCGCGGGGTCGGTGCCGTCGCCGGAGTAGGCCTCGACCTCGGTCAGCCGCAGCGCGACCCGGCCGGCGCGGCGGTCGGTGACCACCCAGCAGCCGAGCAGGGTCGGTGCCACGGCGTCCGGCGGCCCGAGCAGCTCGGCAGGCGTCAGCAGCGGCCCGGGCTCGAGGTCGCTCAGAGCGCCGCCGCCACGGGTGAGGCCGACGCCCACTGCGCGTGCTCGGTCGCGAGCTCCGTGAGCGCGGCGACCTGGCCGGCGACCCGCTCCGGCGCCGTCCCCCCGCGGGCGCTGCGGGCCGCCAGCGCGCCCGGCACGGAGAGCACCGACCGCACGTCGGGGGTGAGCCGCTCGTCGATGCCGGCGAGCTGGTCGTCGTCGAGCTGGTCGAGCTCGAGACCGGCCTGCTCGCAGAAGGCCACCATCTCCCCGGAGATCTCGTGCGCCGAGCGGAACGGCACGCCCTGCCGGACCAGCCACTCGGCGACGTCGGTGGCCAGCGCGAAGCCCTGCGGCGCGGCGGCCTCGAGCACCTCGGGACGCAGGGTGAGGGTCGCGACCATCCCGGTGACCGCGGGCAGCAGCAGGAGGAGCTGCTCCATGGAGTCGAAGACCGGCTCCTTGTCCTCCTGCAGGTCCCGGTCGTAGGCCAGGGGCAGGCCCTTGAGCATGGTCAGCAGGCCGGTCAGGTTGCCGACGAACCGGCCGGACTTGCCCCGGGCCAGCTCGGCGATGTCGGGGTTCTTCTTCTGCGGCATGATCGACGACCCGGTGGCCCAGGCGTCGTCGAGCCGGGCCCAGCCGAACTCGGTCGACGTCCAGAGGACGACTTCCTCGCCCAGCCGGGACAGGTGGACGCCGACCATCGCCGCGCAGAAGCAGAACTCGGCGGCGAAGTCGCGGTCGCTGACGCCGTCGATGGAGTTGTCCGAGGCGCGGTCGAAGCCGAGCTCGGCGGCGACGGCGTCGGGGTCCAGCGGCAGCGACGAGCCGGCCAGCGCGCCGGAGCCGTAGGGGCTGACGGCGGTGCGGCGGTCCCAGTCGCGCAGCCGGTCGACGTCCCGGGCGACGGCGTGGGCGTGGGCGAGCAGCTGGTGGGCGATGAGCACCGGCTGGGCGTGCTGCAGGTGCGTCATGCCGGGGGCCGGCACGTCCTGGTAGCGCTCGGCCAGGCCGATGAGCGCGTACTCGAGGGAGGAGAGCTCGCCGACCAGCGCCCGGACGGAGTGGCGCAGGTACAGCCGCAGGTCGGTGGCGATCTGGTCGTTGCGGCTGCGGCCGGCGCGCAGCTTGCCGCCGAGGGTGCCGAGCTTCTCGGTGAGCCCGCGCTCGAGGGCCTCGTGCACGTCCTCGTCGGACTCGACGGCGGTGAACGTGCCGGCCGCGACCTCGGCCGACAGCTCGTGCAGCGCGCCGAGCATCTGCGCCAGCTCGTCGTCGGTGAGCAGCCCGGCCCGGTGCAGCACGCGGGCGTGCGCCCGGGAGCCGGCCAGGTCGAAGGGCGCCAGCTTCCAGTCGAAGTGGGTGGACCTGGACAACGCCGTCAGCGCGTCCGATGGCCCTCCGCCGCCGAAGCGGCCGCCCCAGAGCCGGGTGGTGCCGGGTTCGGCGGCAGGGGACGCGGCGGGGTCGGCCGGGCTCACGGTGCGGGGTCCTCCAGGTCGTTCTTCAGTTCGGGGTAGACGGCCGGCGTCCGCTGGGCCATCGCGCGCAGACGCTCGGCCAGGGCCGCGCCGCCGTCGGGCTCGCGGGAGACGACCAGGAGAGTGTCGTCCCCCGCGATGGTGCCGAGCACGTCGGGGAGGCCGACCTTGTCCAGCGCGGAGGCCAGGAACTGCGCGGCGCCCGGCGGCGTACGCAGGACCGCGAGGTTCGCGCTGCCCTCCGCGCTGGTCAGCAGGTCGGCCAGCAGCCGGGTCAGCCGGGCGGGTGCGGCCTGCGCGGGGCGCAGCGGGGCGTTCTCCGGCGGCAGCACGTAGGACGCCGGGGCGCCGTCGGAGCCGCGCAGCTTGACCGCACCGATCTCCTCCAGGTCGCGGGAGAGCGTGGCCTGGGTGACCTCGATGCCCGAGCCGGCGAGCAGCGCGGCCAGCTGGGTCTGCGAGGTGACCGGCTGGGCCTCGATGAGCTCGCGGATGCGCGCCTGCCGGGCCGACCGGGTCAGCGCGGTGGTCACCCGGATCGCTCCAGCAGCCAGGTCAGCACGGCCTTCTGCGCGTGCAGCCGGTTCTCCGCCTCGTCCCACACCGCGCTCTGCGG
>DASQXT010000460.1:0-7658 GCA_035639575.1 Geodermatophilus sp. | reverse complement strand
AGCTGGTCCAGGGTCGCCGCGAGCGACTCACGGGCGGCGTCGATCTCCAGCTGGATCTGTCGAGGGTCGCGAGGCACGGCCGACAGCCTGCCAGACCGGACCGCTCGGGGCGCGCCCGTCGGCCGGAGGCCACCCGCCCGGGCGCACCGGGGCCGCTGCCCCGCTCCCTATGCTCGGGGGCACGCGGGAGTGGTGTAACGGCAGCCACGCCAGACTTAGGATCTGGTGCCTTCGGGCGTGGGGGTTCGACTCCCCCCTCCCGCACGCGAGCGGATGCGACCGGAGGCATCGAGCGCGACCGCGGGCCGTGGTGTCGATCATGGGGTCGTCGTTGCCAGGTGCGGTGGTCCCCGCGTGTCATCGGCGACAACCCCATGGTCAACCGGACACGACTCCGGACGGGATCCTGGCGGTCACGCCACCGTCCGGGCGCCCGCACGAGGCGTGAGGGCGCGGCGTTCCGAGAGCAGGATCACAGGATTGCATCACCGCAGTTCAGCGGCTTGCTGAGCGTGAGCGACCTTGGACGCGCAGCGACAGGAACCCGTAGCCTGGTCAGGCAGGCCCGTCGCGCACCGCTGCCCGGCCCGGCCGCCTTCCCCTGCACCCCCCATCGACCCCGTCGGAGCTCATGACCTCCCCGCGCCCCGAGACGACCGACCGAACCGCGAAGATCGAGGACAAGGACACAGACAAGGACCAGCCCAAGGGCCTCCAGCTGAGCGCCACCCAGGTCGCCGCCGGTGCCCTGGCCTCGGTCTCCTCAGCCGTGGTGGCCTCCTTCTTCGGCCTCGCCGGCACCCTGATCGGTGCAGCGCTGGCCAGCGTGATCAGCACCGTCAGCGCCGCCCTGTACAGCAGCTCGCTGCGCAAGACGAACGAGAAGCTGCGCACCGCCCGCAGCCAGCTCACCGGGCGCCAGTCGCCGGTCGTGGAGACCACGGCCGCCGCGGCCGCACCGGCGACCCCCGCGACCAAGGTGCTGCCCGCCCACCTCGACCCGCGCCGCGCCCCGGCCCGGCGTCCCCGGCCCCGCTGGACGAGGGTGGCCGTCTACGCCGCCGCCGTCTTCGCGATCGCCATGGGCGTCATCACCGGCATCGAGCTGATCGGGCAGAAGCCGGTGTCCGCACTCGTCGGCGGCACGCAGACGTCGCAGGAGACGACGCTCGGCGCGATCACCAACACGTCGTCGTCCTCCGACGTGCAGCAGGACGAGGAGGAGCCGTCGTCGCCGTCCACCACCACCGCGCCGGCGACCGAGACCAGCGCGCCGACCACCGGCTCCGACAAGGAGTCGACGTCGTCGGACGAGGACGAGACCTCCGACGACGACCGGACCGGGTCGGCCACGCCGACGCGGACGTCGGAGGCGCAGCCGACCACCAGCAGCAAGCCGACGAGCTCGCCGCGGAGCTCGTCGGGGCAGAGCCCCTCCCAGGACTCGTCCTCGGGGGGCGGCAACTCCCCGGCGGCCGGGGCCGAGCCCACCCCCTGACCCGACGCGCAGACGCCCGCGGCCCCGGTGCACACCGGGGCCGCGGGCGTCCGTGCGTTCAGGTGCGGACGGCGACCGTCGCGTCGAACCAGGCCTCCAGCGGCCCGGGCGCCATCGGCCGGCACACGTAGTAGCCCTGCGCCACGTCGCAGCCCATCGCGCCCAGGCTGTCGCAGGTCGCCTCGTCCTCGACGCCCTCGGCGACGGTGGTCAGGCCCAGGTTGTGCCCGAGCTCGACCACCGAGCGCACGATGAGCGCGTTGCTCGGATCGGCCGCCATCCGCGCGACGAACGAGCGGTCGATCTTCAGCTGGTGCACCGGCAGGTCCTTCAGCTGCACCAGGGAGGTGTAGCCCGCGCCGAAGTCGTCGATCGAGAGCCTGACGCCGCAGTCGGCCAGCCGGGTGAGGATCCGCCGGGCCCGGTCGGGGTCGGCGGTGATCGCGCTCTCCGTGACCTCCAGCTCCAGGCTGGACGCCGGCACCCGCCGGCGCGCCAGCAGCTCCTGCACCTCCTCCACGAAGTGCTCGTCGAGGAGGTTGCGCGCCGAGACGTTGACCGCCACGGTCAGCGTCCGGCCGGCGTCCCGCCACCGGGCGCACTGCTCGAGCGCGGCGTCCAGCACGTACCGGGTCAACGGCCGGATGAGCGGCGTGTGCTCGGCGAGCGGGATGAAGTCGCCGGGCGGGACGAGACCGCGCTGCGGGTGCTCCCAGCGCACCAGCGCCTCGACACCGCAGACGTCGCCACCGGGCAGCGCGACCTTCGGCTGGAAGTGCAGGACCAGCTCGCCGGTGTCGATCGCCCGGCGCAGCTGGCCGAGCAGGCCCAGCCGCTCGGGACTGTGGTCGTTGAGCGAGACGTCGTAGACGCAGACGCCCAGACCGTGGTCCTTGGCGGAGTACATCGCGATGTCGGCGTTCTGCAGCAGCGACTCGGCGTCGTCCCCGTGCACGCCGGACAGCGCGATGCCGACGCTGGCGTCGACGTCCAGCGAGACGCCGTCCACCTCGATCGGTGCCTGCATCGCTCCCAGCGCCCGGTCGGCCAGCTGCCGAGCCGACTCCTCGTCGTCGACGCAGGGCAGCAGGACGGCGAACTCGTCGCCGCCGAGCCGGGCCACCGTGTCCGTGCCGCGGACCGTGGCCCGCAGCCGGTCGGCCACCGCCTGCAGGACGACGTCGCCGTACGCGTGGCCGAGGGTGTCGTTGATCTCCTTGAACCGGTCCAGGTCGATGAGCACCAGCCCCACCGGGCCGGCGTCGGGTCCGCTCAGTGCGTCGTCCGCACGCCGGCGCAGCAGGGTGCGGTTGGGCAGGCCGGTCAGCGCGTCGTGCAGCGCCTGCTCGCGGTTGCGCTCGGCCTGCGCGACGGTCTCCCGCCGGCTGCGGGTGAGGACCAGCGTGAACCAGGTGACGAGGGCCAGCCCGACGCCGAACAGGACCGGCGTGGTGACCACCAGCACCTGCTGGACGTCGCCCACGAACACCAGCGCCTCGTCGGCCTCGACCCAGTGCCGCTCCGCCTCCGCCTGGATCTGGTCCTCGATAGCGTCGAAGTGCGGGTCGACGTGGGCGTCCTCGAACTCCTCGGCGACGCCGCGGTCCCCCGCGGCGGTGGCCAGGAGCGCCCGGACCGCGGACTCGTACCGGGCGTGCAGCCGCAGCCACTCCTCGACCGGGTCGTCGTGGTCGTCGGCCCCGACAGAGCCCATCGTCTCGATGGCCCTGCGGGTGGCCGCGCTGGTCTCCTCGTACTCGGCGCGCAGTCCGGCGTCCGGCGCGACCGCGAGCCGGTCGACCAGCTCCTCCTGCAGCTCCAGCGAGCGCTCCGCCCGCTGTGACCACTCGGAGACCGCGGCGCTCTCCTCGACGTCCGCCAGGGCCCGGGCGTTGGTCACGGCGGCGGTCACCGAGAAGGCGGTGAGCACCAGCAGGACGGCGACCAGACCGGCGGTCGCCGTGTGGGTCGACAACCGCGGGCCGCGCCACGTCCCGGTCGCGGACGGGCGCCGGGCGCGGGTACGGCCGGGCCGGCGGCTGCGGTGCATGGTCCCCTCGTCGGCTGCACCCGCTGCACGCGGGTGACAGGACAGGGATCGGGTGCCGGACCGGCCCGGTACAGCCGACGGCCGCGCTCGTCCCCCCGAGGGGTGAGCGCGCCGGTCAGGACCGGCCGAGCAGCTCCGCGACCAGGGGCACCAGCGCGGCGAAGGCCTGGCCGCGGTGGCTGCGCGCGTCCTTCTCCGCCGCCGTGAGCTCGGCGGCGGTGCGGTCCAGCCCGTCGGGCAGGAACACCGGGTCGTAGCCGAAGCCGTTGGTGCCCCGCGGCTCCCGGACGACCCGGCCGCGCCACGACCGCTCCAGCACGCGCTCGGCGCCGTCCGTCGTGACGACCGCGGCCGCGCACACGAAGGCCCCGCCGCGACGCTCGTCGGGGACGTCGGCCAGCTGCCCGAGCAGCAGCGCGGTGTTCGCGGCGTCGTCGCCGTGCCGGCCCGACCAGCGCGCCGAGAGGACGCCGGGCATCCCGTTGAGCGCGTCGACGGTCAGGCCGGAGTCGTCGGCGACCGCCGGCAGCCCGGTGTACCGGACCGCCTCCCGCGCCTTGAGCAGGGCGTTCTCCGCGAACGTCGCGCCGGTCTCGGGGGCCTCCGGGTACTCCGGGACGTCGCGCAGACCGACCACCGCGACCCCGGGGACGGCGCTCTCCAGCAGCCGCTGGAGCTCGGCGAGCTTGCCGGGGTTGCGGGTGGCCAGCAGCAGGCGGTCGCTCATCGGACGGCGGCCTGCTGCAGCGCCTCGGTCTGGACCCGGGTCAGCTCGGCGCACCCGCCGACCGCCAGGTCCAGGAGCGCGTCGAGCGTGCCGCGGTCGAAGACGCCGTTCTCCGCGGTGCCCTGGACCTCGACGAAGCTGCCGTCGCCGGTGCAGACGACGTTCATGTCGGTGCCGGCGCGGACGTCCTCCTCGTAGGCCAGGTCCAGCCGCGGCTGCCCGTCGACGACGCCGACGCTCACCGCCGCGACCGACTGCACGATCGCCTTCTGCCTGGCCAGCTTCTTCCGCTCCCCGAGCCACGAGACGGCGTCGGCCAGGGCGACGTAGGAGCCGGTGATGGCCGCGGTCCGGGTGCCGCCGTCGGCCTGCAGGACGTCGCAGTCGATGGCGATGCTGTTCTCGCCGAGCGCGCCGAGGTCGATCGCGGCACGCAGCGAGCGGCCGATGAGCCGGCTGATCTCGTGGGTGCGCCCGCCGATGCGGCCCTTGACCGACTCGCGGTCGCCGCGGGTGTGCGTGGCGCGCGGCAGCATCGCGTACTCGGCGGTCACCCAGCCCAGGCCCGAGCCCTTGCGCCAGCGTGGCACCCCCTCGGTGACGCTGGCCGCGCAGAGCACGCGGGTGCGGCCGAACTCGACCAGCACCGAGCCCTCGGCGTGGTCGAGCCAGTTGCGGCTGATCGTCACGGGACGGAGCTGGTCGGCCGCCCGGCCGTCGGGACGAGGCTTCGCCGGGGTCGTGGTCACGTCCGCCGACAGTAGTGCGGGCTCCTGCGTGCCCCCTGCTCCGGCTGGGCAGGATCCCCGGCATGCGATCTGAGCTGCGGACGGTCCGGACCGGAGGCGTGCCCACGGTGGTCGACCTCACCGACGAGTGCGCCGAGTTCGTGCGCACCGAGGGCGACGGCCTCCTGCACGTCTTCGTGCCACACGCGACCGCGGGCTTGGCGATCATCGAGACCGGCGCGGGCAGCGACGACGACCTGCTGGCCCAGCTCGACGTCCTCCTCCCCCGCGACGAGCGCTGGCGACACCGACACGGCAGCGCGGGACACGGCCGCGACCACGTGCTGCCGGCGGTCGTCCCACCGCACGCCAGCGTCCCGGTGCTGGAGGGCCGGATGCAGCTGGGCACCTGGCAGCGGATCTGCCTGGTCGACACGAACACCGACAACCCGCAGCGGCACGTCCGGCTGTCGTTCCTCCCCGGCTGAGCGAGGACCCCCGGCCCCCACCGCTCGCGAGCTCGCGCTGGGCCCCTGCAGGGGGCCGCGGGTGCGCCCCGTGGATCGTCGTCCCCCGGCACGGCAGGATGACGGGCGTGACCGACACCGACAGCGGCCTGTCCACGGCCCCCGTCCGCCTGGCCCCTGGTGACCCCGCGCCGGAGTTCACGCTGCCCGACGCCGACGGCAACCCGGTGTCACTCGCGAGCCACCGCGGCCGCCGGGTGATCGTGTACTGCTACCCCGCGGCCATGACGCCGGGCTGCACCACGCAGGCCGTCGATTTCACCGCCGCCGCCGGCGACCTGGCCGAGGCCGGCCTGGACATCATCGGCATCTCCCCCGACCCGCCCGAGAAGCTGCTGCGCTTCCGCGAGAAGGAGGGGCTGCGGATCACGCTGCTCTCCGACCCGGACAAGCAGGTGCTGGCCGCCTACGGCGCGTACGGCCCCAAGAAGCTGTACGGCAAGGAGGTCGTCGGGGTGATCCGGTCGACCTTCGTCGTAGACGCGGAGGGCCGCATCGAGAAGGCCGCCTACAACGTCAAGGCGACCGGGCACGTCGCCAAGCTGCGCCGCGACCTCGGCCTCGGCTGATCCCGGAGAAGGTACGCCTCACTCGTGCGCCAGCTCCGCCCGCACCCGGGCGCGGGCCTCGGCGAAGTGCACGACCTCGTAGGCCAGCATCGCCACGAGGATGCCGGCGAGCACCGCCAGGGCGGCCAGCGCCGGCAGGTGCTGCACGCCGAGCGGAGCGAGCAGCAGGAACACCGTGACCACCGCCCGCGGCCGGTTGACCGAGCCGACGTTGCGCAACCGGAACCCGAGGTGGCCGATCAGGTACACCGCCACCCCCGCGTAGAGAGCCCAGAGGCCGGTTCCGGTCAGCGGGTCGCTGAGCCCGTGGTGCCCGGTGTCGGCGACGTACTCGGCGACCTTCTTCAGGCCGAGGGCCAGGTAGATCACACCGGCGATCATCGGTAAGTGCAGGTAGGTGTAGGAGTCCCGGGCCAGCCGGACCCGGTCGTTGCCGCTGCGGCCGGCCAGCACGCGTTCGGCGACCGGTGCCACCACGTCGAAGTAGGCCCACCACAGCGCCACGCTGACGGTGAGGCCGAGCAGGGCCGCCGCGGCGATGGGCACGGTCAGCGGCAGGTCCGCGACGCCGACGCCCACGGCGATGATCGACTCGCCGAGCGCGATGATCACTATCAGTCCGTAGCGCTCGGCGAAGTGGCGGGCCGAGGGCAGGCGCCACTCGGTGCCCGAGAGGTAGATCCCGGTGTAGTCGACGACGAGCGCGAGCGCCCACAGGGCGGTCTGCGGGGCTCCCCCGAGCACCGCTCCGACGACGAGGAGCACCGTCGCCGCTCCGACCGGGACCGCCGCCCGTCGCAGTTGGCGCCGCAGACCGGCGTCGCCGGCCGCGGCCACCGCGTACACCGACAGGTGCCCCAGCCGCACGACCGCCAGGCCCACGGCCAGCACGACGGGAGCGCTGAGCCCCCCGCCCTCGTCACCCCAGGCCTCGGGGATGGCCAGGGCGACGAGGAAGAGCGCCGCCATCGCGACGAGGAGGGCCGCCCGGACCACGCCCTCGTCGGCGTGGGCCTGGTTGCCGAGCCAGGCGTAGCTCGACCACGCGAACCACAGCAGGGCCAGCAGGACCAGGCCGCGCAGGGCGCTGCGCCACCCGATGTCGTGGGCCATGAAGGCGGTGACCTGGGTGATGGCGAAGACGAACACCAGGTCGAAGAAGAGCTCGAGCGTGGTGACGGCGTGGGTCTCACCGGTGGGCACGATCCGGGTCCACCGGTGGGACCCACGAGGCGCGGTGCCGGTGTGTCCGGTCATGGGCAGCAGCTCCTGTGCCGGGCCCGCTCCCGGCCGGTCCAGTCCCCGCGCGCGGCCATCATGTCCGGTGCCGGGCGGGAGGACGAGCGGGTGCGACGCCGCTGCACCGCTCACGCCCGCCAGGTCCCGGGGCGCGGCTGGCACTCCGGCCCGCACGGGTGGCCCTCCTCCCAGGGGAACGGCCCGTCCGCGTGGCTCCAGGTCAGCTGGAACGCCGGCACCGAGTACTCCGGTGGCCGCTGGTAGAAGCGGTTGGCGCCCAGCACCACCTCGCCCGGGTTGGGTGAGACCTCGACGTAGAG
>DASQXT010000459.1:0-2887 GCA_035639575.1 Geodermatophilus sp. | reverse complement strand
GTGGTAGCGGCCGCGGAACTCGCGGGTGCGCTCGATCGCGACGACGTCCTTGGGCTCCTCGACGACGCAGATGACGTCGTCGGCCCGCCGCGGGTCGCGGCAGATGCGGCACTGCTCGCCCTCGGCGACGTTGTAGCAGGTGCTGCAGAACCGGACCTCGGCTTGCACCCGCTGCAGCGCCGCGACCAGCCGGCCGACGTCGGCCGACTCGGCCGCCAGCAGGTGGAACGCGATGCGCTGGGCGCTCTTCGGCCCGACGCCGGGCAGCCGGCCGAGCTCGTCGATGAGGTCCTGGATGGCCCCCTCGTACACGGTGTCCCTCTCGTCAGGGGGTCTGCCGCGGCTCAGAGGCCGGGCAGCCCCAGGCCGCCACCGAGGCCGCCGGCGAGCGGCCCCATGCGGCTGGCGGTGAGTTCGTTGACGGCGCGGGAGGCGTCGCGGAAGGCCGCGACGACGAGGTCCTGCAGGCTCTCGACGTCGTCCGGGTCGACGGCAGCGGGCGCGATCGTCACCGCGGTGACCTCGCCCTGGCCGGTCATCGTGACGCTGACCAGCCCGCCCCCGGCCGTGCCGGTGACCTCCTCCTGCGCCAGTTGCTCCTGCGCGGCAGCCAGCTGCTGCTGCATCTGCTGCGCCTGCTCGAGCAGGCGTGCCATGTCGGGCTGGCCTCCGGGGAACATGACCCGAGAGTAGGCCGAGGGGCCGACAGGTGCGGGGACGCCATCGTTGTCAACCGACCGGTTGACAACGATGGCGGACGGGTCCACGCTCTTCCTCAACCGGTTGGTTGAGGAAGGAGGACACCCGATGGCCGCCGATCCGCTCTCCCGGGTCCTCGCGGCCTTGGCCGACCCCACCCGGCGCGACATGGTCGCCCGGCTGGCGGTGGCCGACGCCACCGTCGGTGAGCTCGCCGAGCCCTACGCCGTGAGCGTCCAGGCCGTCTCCAAGCACCTGCGGGTGCTCGAGGACGCCGGCCTGGTCAGCCGCAGCCGCGACGCCCAGCGGCGCCCGGTGCACCTCGAGGCCGAGGTCCTCGACCTCCTGACGACGTGGCTGGAGCGCTACCGGCGGCAGGCCGAGGAGCGCTACCGCCGTCTCGACGACGTCCTGGCGTCCATGCCGGACGACGTCCCGGACACCCCCACCACCCCCGGAGGGAACCCGTCATGACCACCACCACGCACGAGACCCGGATCGACGTCGACCCCGAGGTCCCCCTGGTCCGCATCACCCGCGAGTTCGACGCCCCGCCCACGAAGGTGTTCCGCGCGCACACCGACCCCGAGCTGGTCGCGCAGTGGCTGGGCCCGCGCGGCCTGGAGATGTCGATCGACCACTACGACTGTCGCACCGGCGGCTCCTACCGCTACGTGCACCGCCGGGGAGAGGAGGAGTACGGCTTCCACGGCTGCTTCCACGAGGTGCGGCCCGACGAGCTGATCGTGCAGACCTTCACCTTCGAGGGCCAGCCGGACGGCGTCGCGCTGGAGAAGCTGGTCCTCGAGGCCCTCGGCGACGGCCGCACCCGGCTGACCGTCACCTCGCTCGTCGACTCCTTCGCCGCCCGGGACGCGTTCGTGGCCAGCGGCATGGAGGTCGGCGTCCGCGAGGGCTACGAGCGCCTCGACGAGGTCCTCGCCCGCGGCTGAGGCAGCTCCTTCAGCCGTCCAGGGGGCGCGCGCCGAGGTGGGTGCGCAGCAGCGACAGCGCCGCCTGCTCGGGGTCGACCGCCGGCTCGGGCTCGCGGTCGCCTCCGGTCCCCTCGGCGGCCCGCTCGGCCATGAGCTCGCTCGCCTCGGCCGCCTCCGCGGCCCGCGCCGCCTCGCGGGCGGCCTCCGGGGAGACGGTGCGGCCGGGCGCGGGCTGGTCGGCGCCCGCGACCACCACCTGCACCTTCCAGCGGACGCCGAGGAGCTCCTGCAGCGCCTGCCGGACGATGTCCTTGTTGAGGTCGTCGCCGAGCATCTTGGCCAGCGCCGGTGACGTGGCCGCGATGGTGAGCACCCCGTTGGTGAGGTCCTGCACCTGGGCGCTCCGGAGCAGTGCCTCGGTCGTGCGCTTCTGCCCCCGCACGACCTTCAGCAGCTCGGGCCACACCCGGCGGACGTCTCCGGCGTCCAGGCTCCCGTCGCCGGCCGGCTCGGGCGGGTTGGCCGTGACCAGCGGCATCGGCTCGCTGCCGCGCGGCGCCGGCGAGGACTCCGCAGCGGCCCGCGGCGCCGACGTCGCGGCCGGGCGGGGCTGCTCGACCCGCGCCGCCGCGGCCTCGGCCGCGGCCGGCTGGGGCGGGTGCGGCCAGTCCTCGTCGTCGGTCGGCTCCGGCGGCAGCGGGATGTCGGGTTCCCCGACGGCGACCCGGGGCGGCCGCCGCTCCTCGGCCGCGGCCGGCGCGGGGGCCGCCGGGGCCGGGGCCCCGGGGCGCCGGGGCGCCGCGCCGGAGCCGGGCGGGGTGGTCTCCGGCCAGCCGTCGTCGGCCGGCGGGCGGGCCGCGACCGGCTCGGGCCGGGCGGGCTCGGTGCGCGTCGGCTCGGTCGGCTCCGGCTCCGGCTGCGGCTCGGCGCGGGCAGGCTCCGGGCGGGCCGGCTCGGCGCGGGGAGGCTCGGGAGCGGGGCGCGGCGCCGGCTGTGCGGGGGCGCTCGGCGCCTGGGCGGCGACCTGCGACCTGCGCACGAACTCGCGCACCGGACGGGCCGGCTGCTCGGGCGCGTGATCGGTGGGCGCGGGGGGACTCGGGAGCAGGCCGCGGCGCCGGCTGAGCGGGCGTGCCCGGCGCCTCGGCGGCGACCTGCGACCTGCGCACGAACTCGCGCACCGGACGGGGGGGTTGCGGGGGTGCGGCCTCGACGGGCTCCGGCCGGGGCTCGCGGACCGGCGCGGCGGGACC
>DASQXT010000458.1:0-2656 GCA_035639575.1 Geodermatophilus sp. | reverse complement strand
GCCTCGATCAGGTCCTTGCCCGCCATCCCTCCGTACGAGAAGAGCGTCACGTCGGGGTGAGGACGACGTGAGCGGATCAATGGTTCGACCCATGCGAACTATCCGACACTGGAACAAACGATCACCAGGAAGCTCAGCTCCTGCCCGGTCGGGGGCGGGCCGAGGAGCGTCGGCCCTGTGTGATCCCGGCCCTGCGGGTCGGGCATGACCGGGAGGTGGCAACCATGCACCACGAACTTCGACCTGACTCGCCGACGCCGCGCGAGTCGTTCCCCACCGACCCGACCGGGCTGCCCGACGCCACCCGCCCCGCGCTGCTGGAGCTCGCCGATGGTGATGTCCTGGATCTCCGCGTCGCGCCGGTCGCCAAACGGCTGGGCCAGACCACCGTGCGGATGCTGGGCTACAACGGCTCGATTCCGGGCCCCACGCTCAAGGTCCAGCACGGGTCGGAGATCATCGTCAACGTCACCAACCAGGGTGACCTGGACACGACCGTCCACTGGCACGGGTTGCGCCTGGACAACCAGTACGACGGGGTGCCCCACGAGACCCAGACGCCGATCCCGGTGGGCGGCCGTTTCACCTACCGCATCCGTTTCCCGGACCCGGGCCTGTACTGGTACCACCCGCACATCCGCGAGGACTACACCCAGGAGATGGGCCTGTACGGCAACATCCTCGTGGTCCCGACCGAGCCCGACTACTGGCCGCGTGCCAACCGCGACGTCGTCCTCACCCTGGATGACATCTTGCTCGAGGACGGCAAGGTCGCGCCGTTCAGCCCCTCGGAGATGACCTACGCCGCCATGGGCCGCTTCGGCAACCTGTTCCTTGTCAGCGGCGAGCCCGACCTCCAGGTGCGTGCCAATGCGGGGGAGGTGGTGCGCCTGTGGCTGACCAACACAGCCAACACGCGCGTCTTCAACGTCGCGTTGCCGGGCGCCCGCATGAAGCTCGTCGGCGGCGACAGCGGCCGGGTTGAACACGAGGAGTTCGTCGAGGGGGTGGTGTTGGCCCCCTCGGAGCGGGCCGTGGTCGACGTGCTGGTCGACCAGCCCGGGCAGCTGACGCTGGAGCACCGGACCCCGGATCGGTCCTACGCGCTGGCGACGGTCACGGTGAGCGAGGACCACGCAGTGCCGTCCCTGATCGACGAGTTCCAGGCGTTGCGCCGCGCCCCGGAGCTGGTGGCCGAACGGCAGCGGCTCGACGCCTGGCTCGCGGCGCCCCCCGACAAGGTCCTGGCGTTGGTCGCCGAGATGGAGGATCTCGCCAGCCTGCAGACGGGCGGACCGGTGGTGTACGCCTGCCCGATGCACCCGGACGTGACCAGCGAGCAGCCCGGCCGGTGCCCGACATGCGGCATGAAGCTGCTGGCCACCGCGGCCCCTCTGGCGACCACCTACGCCTGCCCGATGCATCCGGAGGTCACCAGTGACCGGCCCGGCCGATGCCCCAGGTGCGGCATGAAGCTGCTCGCGAGCGAGCTGATCACCCAGGCGGCCGCCGGTCGTGCCCCCGCGCAGCCGGGACAGGCCGCGGGGCCCGGGGCCCACGAGCACCATGCGGAAGGCCACGGCCACGACGCGCCGCCGATGGACCACGACGCGGGAGATGCCGGGCATGGCCGTCACGGCGACGAGCAGGGCCATGGCGGGGCCGACGGGATCGAGTGGGAAGACGACATGGTGGAGGTCAACCGGCTGACGACCACCGCCAACATGCACTGGAAGTTCGTCGACCGGACCGCCGGTGCCAGGGGCAGCGCGATCGACTGGCGCTTCCGAGTCGGCGATCGGGTGAAGATCCGGCTGGTCAACGAGATGGACTCCGACCACCCCATGCACCACCCGTTCCACCTGCACGGCGCCGGCCGGTTCCTGGTCCTGGCCCGTGACGGCGTGGTCGAGCCCAACCTCGTCTGGAAGGACACGGTGCTGGTGCGCACCGGCCAGACCGTCGACATCCTGTTCGACATCACCAACCCGGGCCTGTGGATGGCGCACTGCCATATCGCCGAGCACATGCAAAGCGGCATGATGTTCAGCTTCAGCGTGGCCCGCCAGGAACGAGCGGCCCACTGACCCCCACCACGGGCAGGCATCGACTCATGCGTGAACAGGAGGGCCCCGATGCAGCAGGCGATCGCCTGCTCGATGTGGTCGTGGTCGGGGTGGTCAAGCGGGCCTGGCCATGGCATGGCATCTGGCCCGCCAGGGACGGTGCTTCGTGGTGCTGGACGCCGCGCCCGAGATCGGGCACATCGGGCGCAGCCGGTGGGACTCGCTCACGCTGTTTACCCCGGCCCAGTACGACGCCTTGCTGGGGATGCCGTTTCCTGCCCCGGCCGACACCTACCCGACCACCCGCTGGCCGAGGCCATCGGCCGCGAGCAGCTGGAGCCGTACGACTCGGTCCAGCTATGGTGCGGGCTCGTGTCCTCAGCCCAGCGGGTGGAGGACGGCTTCCGGGTGCATGTCGAGGGCGCAGGCGCGGTGGCCGCGCGGCGCCTGTTGCTGGCGCTCGGCGTGGTGGACGACCTGCCCGCCATCGAGGGGCTGCGGGAGCGCTGGGGGCACGGGGGCTTCCACTGCCCGCACTGCCACAGCTGGGAGATGCGGGATCGGCCACTGGCGGTGCTCGGCAATGGCAC